>CACXGR010000001.1 GCA_902767235.1 uncultured Lachnospiraceae bacterium
GTTAGGAGGTGTTTAAGATGGCGAAATGTGATATCTGCGGCAAGGGCGCTCATTTCGGAAATAACGTCAGCCATTCTCATAGAAGATCTAACAGAATCTGGAATTCCAACATCCAGAAGGTTGCTGTGAGCGTAAACGGCGCGAAAAAGAGAATGCATGTCTGCACCAGCTGCCTTAGATCCGGCAAGGTCGAGCGCGGTTGATCCTGACTGCGGCAGGGAAAGAATTAGGCAATTATAAAGATCACCGATGAAACAGTTCAGCGGTGATCTTTCTTTCTGCCCTATTTTGGTATTCTCTCTATGATTCCGGTTCCTGATCCCCTTCTCACACGCTTCTCATATACCTTTCCAGCCTTTTATACATCCAGACAAGGTCATGGGAAGGTTCCCATCCCAGGGATTCGATCGCCGATATATCCAGGTTCAGATAACTGGGGGCCGGATATCTGGCTGTATCACCCGACTCATCCACTCTGACGCGGATCTTTCCCTGCGCGATCTGATCCGCCACCATCTCTCCCATCTCAAAGATCGAACAGTATGTGGACGGATTGGCCGCATTGTAGGTCTCCCCGGGTTTACCGCGCAGCAGCACCGTCAGGATAGCTGTGACCGCCTGCGCCGTGTACAGATAGGGATGACGGCTCGTTCCCTTTGTGGCCAGCACGATGTCCTCGCCCTTTATGGCGCAGCGGGTCATCATTGCAAACACGCGTCTGTCATTGTAATCCACGCCGGGGCCGAAGGTCTGGGCGAGACGGATGTTCATCGCCGGCACTTTGTACTCATAGGCATAAGAACTGCAGAGCAATTCGCACATTCGCTTGCTCTCCGGGTAGGAGCTCCGTGTCCTGGAGAGGTCGATCCGTCCCAGATCCTTCTCTTCCAGAGGCGCTTCCGTTCTCACTTCACCGTACGCCTCCATGCTGGAAAGATACACAAACCCTTCCGCGCCGCGTGACGCCGCCTGTTCAAGAAGATTGATCGTTCCCTCTACGGAAGTCCTGATCACTTCCACGGGATGCTGTGTCATAAAAGCGCTGGCCGTGGGACAGGCGCCGTGGATCCAGTACTCGATCCGTTCGGGCAGAGGCGGCAGTTCCTCCATCGTACCTTTCAAAAAAGTGAGGCCCGGATGTCCCGCAGAGGGTCCGAAGATCCTCTCCGCCTTGGCGGTATCCCTGACAATGGCAAACAGCTCCATTCCCAGGCTGCGCTTCTCATTGACATGCAAAAGCGCAAAGATCATTGTCATTCCGATGAGACCGGTCCCCCCTGTCACCAGTACTCTCTTGTCCCGAAACCTTTCCCAAGGGATATCCGCCGCCTCGATCTCCCTCAGATCTTCCATAAAAATCTCTGAATTCGTAAGCATTACTCTCTCCTGATGTCATGACCGGAAGTGCTGTATTCGCAAAACAGACCGCCCGTTCCTGCAGAGCCCATAACGAAGGCTCACAGTCCGAAGATCTGTGAGTTCTCCCTTGCGTCCACCATTGCCCGGAAAATATAGTAGTCACTGGGCGTCGTGATCTTGATATTCTCCGGTTTGCCCTGTACGGTGTAGAGCTTGTAGCCGTAATGCTTCATCATGCTGGCTGAGTCGATAAAGTCCCCGGCGCCATCCGCTTCTTTTCTTGCCCTTTCGTGCACGTCCAGGATCTGCCCGAGCCGGAAACTCTGAGGCGCCCTGGCCAGCTCGCACATGGAGCGGTCAATGATCGTGCCTACTGCGCCGGTCTCATCCTTCATGGTGATGGTCTCTATGGCCGGCGTTACCGTGATCGCCGTACCGTACTTTTCGACGCTCCTTATGTTGGCCGTGATGGTCTCCTCATCGATGAGCGGGCGGACGCCGTCATGAATGAGCACAATGTCGTCCGCGCCGTATACATCAGCCGCAGCCCGGATCCCGTTGTAGATCGACTCCTGTCCGGTCGAACCGCCGGGGACGATCTTTTGGACTTTGTGAAGGCCGTATCTGCGGACGAGGTCCCAGGTATGTTCGATCCAGCTTTCGATCATCACAACGATGATTCCGTCTATCTCGTCATGCCGCTCAAAAGCTTCCAGCGTATACACGATAATGGGCTTTCCGTGCAGTTCCAAAAACTGTTTGGGAACCGTCCGTGTGTTCATCCGCTGCCCTGTACCGCCTGCGAAAATCACTGCTGCGTTGCTCATTTATTGACTTTTCCCTCCCTGACCGGGATATTTTCGATCTCAGGCTCGGGGAAAGCAGCCTTTACCGCATCTTCATTCGAGATCATAGGCTCTTTGCGTCCCCTGATCTTGTCAATGACATCCGGGATCATGTCGACGAGCTTGGTGACCGCCGTCTGGTCCTTGATGCTGACGACCTTGGTCTGCCCGCCTTTGATGATCAGGATCGCAGTTGGAGTCATCTTGGCGGAAAAACCTCCTGCGCCTTCATCCTTATGGTCTGTTCCGTTGGAACCGGCGCCGCATCCGACCGACACATCGGAAAGCGGAATGATGATCTGGTCTGCGATCCTGACCGGCGCTCCGACCACCGTCTTGGAAGTGAGAACGCCTTCCGCCCCTTCCATAAGTGACTTCACAACTGTTGAGATACTGTTCTTTTCTTCGGACATTGTTAACCTCTTTCTCCGCTAAGCGGATCGATCATTCATTGATTCAGCCGCGTCTTCGCCGCTGAACAGAGTCTTTTAAAACATACCGCCGTCGGCGGTCAGATAACAGATCAGGATCCTGTGACCGGGATAGAGCCCGGCAAAGCGCTCACGGCTGTCAGCCGAATCTTGCCCCTGCCCGCCGGATCTTTTTGATCACCTTCCGGATATCCTTGTCAAATATCAGCGGGATCACCTGCCCTGCCGGGTAAATGAGCACGATCTTTCCCGCAATTTCAGCATTGAGATCGCAGCGGTAGCGTTCCCACTGTGTGTTCACGTCGATGCGCTTATTCAGCATGGTCATCAATATGGCGTTCAATCCCGAGATCTTTCCGTTCAGACACGGGTCGGACAGCCCCAGTGTGCCGCGCACTTTCCATGCCTGAGGAATCACGTGCAGCACGATATTCTTCACAGCGGATATGATCTTGTCCGTCGCTCTTCTTCCGCATCTTCCGGTGATCACCCGCCAGTAATAATCTGCTTTGTCAAAGAGCCGGCCGATCCTGCCGATGACGCTCTCTGCATCCTCCTCTTTTTTCTCTTCCTCTTTTTCCTCTTTTTCAGGCTCCCCGGTGGCTTCTTCTTTTTCCTCTCCGCCTCCTCCTATGGGAAGGCTCTTTCCGAAGATACGAATGTCCAGGAGCTTCTCGCCGGGATATTGGACCAAGACTTTGAGGATCCCCCAAAACCAGGTCACCTCCGCCATGACGTCCGACTGCTCTTTCAGTACGTTCAGCGGGAATTCCTCATGGCTCTCAGGGTCGTTCACGGCCGCCCTGAGCTTATAGCGGATCGGAACGAACAGGACCAGCAGCAGAAGCAGGAGAAGAATGACCAGGACGACCAGCAGTATGATCCCGATCCATTTCAAAATTGTTAGAATAATAGTCATCCCTGTCCCCTCACTCTGCCTCTGTCTCTTTCCCGTCTTTTACCACCGGGGCCGTGCGGGTCCCGTGGGGGAAGAGGTAGGCTCTCACATCCCCGCTCCCGGTGTGTTCATAGGCTTCCTGTACCATATCTCTCACGAGTTCAACTGCCTCGATCCTTCCGGATGCGATCCCGACGATATAGGGCGGATACTTTTTGTAATATGGCTGCTGGAGATTGACGCAGTGCATGATCTCCAGCTGATTGGCGCCAGGCCCCGGCTCAGAGGGGCTCAGGGCGATCACGTAGATCGTAAACTGGCCTCTTCCGGTCATCAGATACCGTTTTACCTTTGCCGGATTCTCAATGGATGGCCCCACATATAGATTTTTGTAAAAATACATACAGGCTCACTCCTCTCTCTCAAGAATCCTCCGAAGTGCTCTCTGTGTATATCGGCCGCCCCGGAGTCTCCCGGCGATCTTCCTGGTATTCTTCCGGATCGTCTCGTATTCCTCAGGCGTCATCGAGCCGATCCTCTCCGGGATCTCCGAGAGGGATCCGACCGTGATGCCGCATCCGTTGTCGCGGATCAGTTTGGCCAGCGCAGCTTCTTCCCAGATAATGACAGGCATTCCGGATGCAAGGTACAGGGATACCTTGTGCGGATTATTGATCCTGAGATATTCTCCATATGTCCCGCTGCAGGTGTCCGTCGAGCTTCCGTCCCAGACAAGTCCGAAGCTTCCTTCCATGACTTCCGGAAGATCCGCGGGAGGGAAGGACCCCCAGTACTTCACATTTTCTTTTTCATCTGCCTCATAGCCGACCCCGTACAGGTTGAAGTCTGTGCCGGCCGGCAGGTCATATGCGTAGCCGGCTTTGTGAGGGACCAGCGCGCCCGCTATGACCACCGGGAGATCAAGTCCCGTCTTCGCATAGCCCGCATCGGGCGCCAGGTAATCAAAGATCCCCAGAATTTCCATCTTGGAGGCGGGAATCCCCATCGATGCAAGTTTCTTCTTCATATTCCGGTTGTGGACGATGATGCCGTCACAGCTGCGGAGGAGGCTCTCTTCCTCCAGGCGGAGCCTGATCTTCTCTTTTCCCGAAGTGTTCCCGCTGATCGCGGCGCGAAGGATCTCCAGATCGTGGATCAAAAGGATGATCCTGGCTCCTCTCTTTCTCGCCTTTTTGACGGCGCCGGAGAGGAGGACGGAGTGATTCACGATCGGGAACTGGATGAGCAGCACATCCGCGTTTCCGACGACAGACAGACATTTGTCCCAGATCCGGCTGAGCGCAAGGTGATACAGGGCTTTCTGCGCCATGTTCTGACTGCTCCTGTCCTTGGCGGGAACACAGATCTCAATGGCTTCAAATCCGTTCCGGTCCAGAATCGAATCCACGTCGTCTCTGGCCTTGATCCCGGCTGTCCTCTGGTATCCCTCTTCATTCCATATTTCTTTGGTATAGTATTTCATTGCAAAATCCTGTTACTGATCGTTTTTTGCGCAGAGCGCCTGCAAGAGCTGCGTCCTCATTCCGCCCAGACGTCCATGCTGTGCGTCTCCCGTTTGTCCTCAGGCGGGAGCTGCATATAGTCTCCATACAGGTTCTTCAGATAGTAATCCCAGCATCCGGGCGCTGAGACCGTCATATCCTCAAAGGGCATCATGACAGGCTTCAGATAGGGCTTCTTGGGAACTCTCTCCTGAGGACCGTATCCGTTTGCGATGCCGCCCATGTAAGAACAGTCGTCTATCTTGTAGGTCTGGCAGGTATTAATGATATAATCCAGTAGTTTCTGATCATCGATCGGTCTTAAGAGCATCTTGATGAGCGGTTTGAGCGCTTTTTTGAGTGCCGTTTTTCCCTCTCCGCTCCTCGCCATCTTGAGCCGCAGCATCTTTCTGGCTGTCAGTGTCCTGCGGAAGATGTCCTCTACCTTTTTCTCGTCATCGGGAAGTCCGTCCATGGGGAAAATATCGATCCAGAGGTTTCTCTCTGTGTCATCGTCGTCATAGAGCTTCCTTATATTAGTATGGAGGTCATATATTTTGGCAAAAGGATAATTGAGATTTCCCAGTTCTCCGGCTACCAGTCTGTAGTCGCCGGATGCGCCGATCTCATCGGCGTGACTGAGCAGAGTCTCATAGTCCTCCCTGGGCATGTTGACGTCGATATCATCATCCCACGGGATAAATCCCTTGTGCCTTGCGGCGCCCAGAAGGGTCCCGCCTGCCAGATAGTAGCGGATCCCGTATTGCTCACAGATCTCCACGAACTTCTTGAATATTTCCAGTTCTCTCTGCTGGATCTCTTTCAGTCCCAGCTTCTTCATATTCGTCATGTCGTTTGTCATAAGTGTATCGTACTCCAAATTAAGATTCCTATAAAAGAAAGTATAATCCATATTAAAAGGGATGTCCACAGCCCAATCTCGACTCGTCCTCCTTTACAGGCTCCTGAAAAAGCCTTATTTACAGGTGTTTTTCTCGTTTTCGTGCTTGACATTCAAAATTCGTTCTACTATGATATTAGAGTATGTGCAGAAAGAGTTCTCGTGTCTTCTCGGGCTGCACGTTTTAGTACAAAGGAGCACTGTATGCAAGCGGCTGCACAGCGCTCGGAATCATATGATCATTATAATATGTACATTACATGGAGGTACAAACAATGGCAAACATCAAATCTGCCAAGAAGAGAATTCTGACAAGCGCTAAGAGAACCGCAGCCAACAAGGCTGTTAAGTCTTCCGTAAAGACTGCGATCAAGAAGGTAAACAAGGCTGTGGAGGCCGGCGACAAAGAGGCGGCAGCAGCTGCACTGATCGCTGCAGAGGCTACCATCGACAAGGCTGCCAGCAAGGGCGTTCTTCACAAGAACAATGCTTCCCGCAAGGTTGCCCGTCTTGCCAACAGCATCAACAAGATCTGATCGCTGTTCTTTAGAGAGATCCGTCCGCTGAACAGATGGCGGCCAACGGATTCCCCGGTATTTATAAAGATTGAAAAGGACCTGCTGTTCAACCCTCTGAACAGCAGGTCCTTTTTTATTTTTTACTCTCTGATCTCATCCCGCAAAGTTGACGACCGGATCTTCAGGCTGGGATGTCTTCGTAACGCTCTTAGCGTACAGAACGATCCCCTCTTTCTCATATTCGCTGAACATCTCGTATGCCACCCTGGCGCGCACTCTCACCCAGGTTCGCTCCGGATATACGGTATCATCTGCATCTTTGCAGGCATATCCCAAAAAGGTCATGTCATTGGCACAGCAGGTCATTGCCATTCTGCCGGGGACGAAAAAGCCCTTGGGGAAACTGTCCGGGTGCATGACCATTCCGGTGTACTCGATCTCTTTGCCGACGTACCGGTCCGGATGCTCCATCGCGTCCAGATACCAGATCCCGTAGTTGATCCCTTCCAAAACGATCGGTTCCTTGTGGACATCAAAGGGGAGATCTTCTTCCGTTGTCATGTCGATCTCGCCGTTCTCATCTTCAAAGATCAGTTCCGCCTGCTGGTTGATCGCTTTGACGTTGCGCTTGTAGGTCAGGAGCGTCTTTTCATCAATGTCATCGCATCGGTTGAACATGATGAGCTCAGAGCCGCGGAGCTGCTCGGCCAGAAGGGAGCGCATGTTGGTGAAATACATCGAGAAGGTGGATGCGTCGATCACAGTGATCTGCTGCTCCAGTCTCCAGGCTTTGGGAAGCCTGAATTTTCTGAAATCCCACATGCCGTTGTATTCGATCAGGATCCTCTCCGGCCTGTATTTGGCTTCAAGCGCCATCATGGCGGAAGGTGTCAGATCCTCCTCGTTCTCGAACACTTCCATCTTGGTATTGGTCTGCTTTAAGAGCTTCTCTCCGTACTCCACTTCTCCCTCTTCACAGACGATCAGAAGCGTTGTTCCCGAAGTCTGAAAATAGGGCTGCGCGATCGTATAGGAGAAGAAAGAGGACTTACCGCTGTCCAGAAATCCGTTGATCACATAAACCGACTTTTGTACCATTTTTTTCTCTTTTCCTCTGCTGAAAAAACCCATGTCACTGCCTGCCTGCATCACTTGCGGAACAGATCCGCCAGCGCGTCTTCCTTAAGACCGGATCCGATCACGCAGATCTTGCCGGTGACATCCGCCGCGCCCAGGCGCACTTCCGTCTCTTCCGGAACGTAATCGAAGTGGATCCATCCGCCCTGTCCGTCGGGCACCATGCCCTTGGAGCGGAGAACGATGCCGTAGGTATCCGCATCGTCGAGCTTTGCGAGGATCTCCCGGATCTCTTCTTCCGAATACTTGGCGGGCGTCTCCATGCCCCAGCTCTGGAAGACCTCATCCGCATCATGTCCGCCGTGATGGTGATGGTGATGATGGTGGCTGTGGGACTTATAGATCCTGTTGCCGTTCTCGTCCACTTCCACCTCGGCATGCTCATGGTCATGGTCGTGGTGATGGTGGTGATGCTCATCTTCCTCATCCTCATCGTCGTCATGATGATGGTGGTGGTGCTCGTGCTCCTCCTCATCGTCATCATCGTGATGATGATGGTGATGCTCGTGCTCGTCCTCGTCCTCATCGTCGTGATCATTCATGACTTCCGCAAGGATCTGCGCCTGAAGGTCGGATCTGCCCTCGATCGTCTCGAGGATCTTCGCGCCGTCAAGCTGTGCGACGGGCGTCGTGATGATCGTCGCTTTTTGGTTGTGCTGACGAAGGATCTCAACGCACTCCGCGATCTTCGCATCATTTACCTTGTCGGTCCTTGTGAGGATGATGGTCCCTGCATATTCGATCTGGTTGACGAAGAACTCGCCGAAATTCTTGATGTAGAGCTTGCACTTGGAAGCGTCCACTACTGCGACCGCACTGTTGAGCGCCATGTCGGAGCCTTCCGCCGCGTCCTGCACCGCCTTCATGACATCAGAGAGTTTTCCGACGCCGGAGGGCTCGATGAGGATCCTCTCAGGCGCATATTTGTCCATGACTTCCCTGAGGGATGTGCCGAAGTCGCCCACCAGCGAGCAGCAGATGCATCCGGAATTCATCTCGCGGATCTCGATCCCGGATTCCTTGAGGAAACCGCCGTCGATCCCGATCTCACCGAATTCATTCTCGATCAGAACGACGCGGGTGCCTGCCAGGGCGTCCTTGAGGAGCTTCTTGATCAGAGTAGTCTTTCCGGCTCCGAGAAAGCCGGAAATAATATCAATTTTCGTCATTACATCGCTTCCTTTCTGCTTGCTATCTCATCTTATAAAAGAACTGTATTTTGAAAAATAAATAAGCAGAGCTGTAAGCCGGGTTATGTCTTGGACGATCATCTGTCTAGGACCGCCGTTGCCGGCGGCCTCAAGCGACCTACCTGAGAGCGAGCCGGGCAAGCTCATGGCCCTCGTTCCGGTCTTGCTTCGGATGGGGTTTACATGGCTCTCCGTGTTACCACGAAGACGGTAGTCTCTTACACTGCCTTTCCACCCTTACGGGCA
>CACXGR010000002.1 GCA_902767235.1 uncultured Lachnospiraceae bacterium
AGGAAGTTGATCCTGGTGCCCGTCCATTTGGTCTTGCCGGCGACCGGCAGAAGTCCGTCCACCAGTTCGATCACCGGATTTCCTCTCTCGTATTTGTCCTCATAAAGAAAACCGCCGCTGCCAACGCTGACGGTCATCCTCTGAGAAAGAGCGTTGACCACGGAGGATCCCACGCCGTGGAGACCTCCGCTGGTCTTGTACGCATTATTATCAAATTTACCGCCGGCATGCAGGGTCGTGAACACGACTCTCTCCGCGCTGACGCCCTTTTCGTGCATTCCGATCGGAATGCCTCTTCCGTCGTCCTCTACTGTGCAGGATCCGTCCTTTTCCAGGATCACCTTGATCGTGCTGCAGTAGCCGGCCAGATGTTCGTCCACCGAGTTATCGACGATCTCGTAAATGAGATGGTTGAGTCCTCTGGTGGAGACGCTGCCGATATACATGCCCGGCCTTGTGCGTACTGCCTCGAGTCCTTCCAATACTTTTATACTGTCCGCCGTATAATTATTGTTGTCCTGTTCGTGATTTGCCATGCAAATCTCCTGTTCTGTGATTGTTGTTAATTGCGGTCAATCGGTATCTTCTTCGAGCACGCGATCGCAAGCGCGCCGGGGCCGATATGACAGGATACACTCAGAGAGAGGACATCGTCCATGACTCTGAAATTCGGGAATGCGGCTCTCACTTCCTGAGAATACTCCGCAAACTGCTCCGGTACGTTGCCGTGCACGGCATAGAGCCATACCGTCTCACTGTCCGTCCCTCCGTAGAGTGTCTCGATGTCATGCTTCATCGCATTGATCATGATATTCTTTCCCTGGCTGATCGTGCGGGCCTTGGAAAACGCATCCAGTCTTTCGCCCTTGATCTGAAGGACAGGTTTAATGCGCAGAAGCGATCCGATCGCCGCTGCGGCCGGGGTGATCCGTCCGCCCTTTTTGAGATAATGGAGCGTATCGAGCATGATATAGATGCTGGACTCATAGCGCACGCGCTCGAGTTCCTCGCGGATCTGTGCCGCTGTCATTCCTCTCTGTGCCAGTTCGATCGCATCAAGCACAGAGCGCTTGAGCGTGACGGATATCCGCTGGTTATTGACAACCTCCACTTTACCGTCATATTCCATAGCCAGCATTCTGGCGCTCTGGCAGGAACCGGACAGGCCGCTGCTCATGGGGATATAGACCACTTCATCATGCGTTTCCAGCGCTTTGTCCCAGGCGCTCATGACGTCCGAGGGTGAAGGCTGGCTGGTCGCGATGGAAGCGCCGCTTTCCATCCTTTGATAAAACTCATCTCTTGTCAGCGTTATGTTCTCATAGAAAGTCTCATTGTCGATCGTAAAAGGCATAGGGACAATGCTGATCCCTAGCTCCTTTGCCTCCTGCGGCAAAAAATGAGCATTGCTGTCGGTAATAACTGCGATCTTTGACATCTTATTCTCCGTTTCTTGAATATCGGGCAGTGGGATCTGAAGCTGCTGTTTATGTTTTCCGACAGTGGATTATTTCCGCCGGAAGGAAAAACTGCAGTCAGACAACATCATAATAATATGAAAGCAGAAAGTCAACCTTCCTCTAAATAGAACGAAAATCAAGCCTCCTCATCTGCGGCAGTTCAAAAGAAGGATCGGCAGCAAGGACTTCATCCACATAGGCCGCCGCCTTTTTCATGATCGAGGCGTCCTCATAGATATCCGCCAGCACAAATCCCAGCTCGCCGCTCTGTCTCTCCCCGAAGAGGTCTCCGGGGCCGCGCAGCGCCAGGTCCTCCTCCGCGATCCGAAATCCGTCGTTCGTCTTTTCAAGGATCTCCAGGCGTTTCGGTTTCTTACTGCTGTCCTCTCCGCCTGCCGCGCCTGGCGTGAACAGAAACACACAGTAGGACTGCCATTGTCCTCGTCCCACACGTCCCCGAAGCTGGTGGAGCTGGGACATCCCGAAGCGCTCGGCGTTTTCAATGGCGATCACCGAGGCGTTGGGGACGTCGATCCCGACCTCGATCACAGTGGTGGAGACCAGAATATCGGTCTGCCCGGCTGAAAAGCGTCCCATCACTTCATTCTTTTCAGCCGGCCTCATGCGGCCGTTAAGCGAATCGATCCGCACATCGGGCGGGAAGATCCGGCGGAGCTTTTCCGTGTAGTCCTGCACGTTTTCCAACTCGCTCATCTCCCCTTCCTCGACTTCGGGGCAGATCACGTACGCCTGCCTTCCCTGTCTGATCTGACCGTAGATAAAGCGGTGGATCCTGGGTCTCTCCTCAGAGCTGATCGCAAGATTCTTGATGGGAAGCCTTCCCGACGGCATCTCGTCCAGCACGGAGATCTGCAGATCCCCGTACATGATGATCGCCAGCGTCCTGGGGATCGGCGTCGCGCTCATGACGAGCACGGGGACCGCTTTACCCTTGCCGGCCAGGCTCTCTCTCTGGCGGACGCCGAATCTGTGCTGCTCGTCCGTGACCACGAGACCCAGATCCGCATATTCCACCGATTCCTGGATCAGCGCGTGCGTGCCTATGACAATATCGGCCTCTCCGGAAGCAATCTGCTCATAGGCGGTCTTCCTCGCTTTTCCTTTGACCGATCCGGTCAAGATAACAGGATGGATCGGAAGGTCATACTGTTCTTTCAGTTTTACCAGGTTTTCCATATGCTGCCTGGCCAGCACTTCCGTCGGCGCCATCAGTGCGCCCTGCCGCTTATTGGCGCTGCACAGAAGAAGCGCCAGAAACGCGAGGATCGTCTTGCCCGATCCGACGTCGCCCTGCAGGAGGCGGCTCATGACATATTTTCCCGTGAGATCCTTTTGGATCTCTTTCCATGCCCTTTCCTGCGCTCCGGTCAGCGAATAGGGGAGCCTTCGGATGAGCTCCTCCGGAAGCGCCTGTCGCTCCATCGGCCTGTCATTGACCAGTGCTTCATTCTCCCTCTTCTTCTTGCGGATCCCGAGAATGAATTCAAAGAACTCGTCGAAGATCAGCCTGGCTCTGGCCTTTCCCAATTCTTCCAGGCTTCCCGGATGATGAATGCCGCGCACGGCGGCATCTCTTGTACAGAGTGCAAGTCTTTCCCGGTCCTGATCGCTCATGTAGTCGTCAAAGGCCGGCAGTCCCTCCAGCACCTGATCGACGAGCGCCGTCATCTGTTTGTTCTTCATCCCCTGAAACAGCGGATAAACCGGCTGAAAGCTCCCTTCCAGGTCGTGATAATCCGCAAGGGAGTAAACCCGCGGCTGCTCCATATAGCGCAGTCCTCTGGCGGTCTTCTTCATGGTCCCCATAAAAACGCGCTGGCTCCCCGGCGGCAGATTTTTGACCATGTAAGGCATGTTGTAGTAGGTCAGCCGAACGTCTCCCGTGGCGTCTCCGGCCCGGAAATTACAGATCGAGCGGCCGCCCGCACGAACCGAGGATCCCTTCCCGATGATCGTGAGCAGTACGGCGCAGGTCTCATTTTCCTGCGTCCCGGAAACCGCCGTCAGACTGACATATTTTTCATATCGGGAGGGATAATGGCACACGAGGTCCGCCGCTGTATAAATCCCCTTGGAATTGAGCAGTTCCGCTGTCTTTGGACCGACTCTCTTCAGTTCTCCCACTTTTGTCTGCAGATTCATAAGTAATACCGATACCTGTTCCCGGCTCTTACGCCGCTTAAGGGCGCCAATTCCAAAAGAGACCGGATGTCCTGTGACATCCGGTCCTCTCAGGTGCGCTCTCTTTATTCCGCCGATAAAATATAGTAGTAGATGGGCTGTCCCCCATACTGCAGCTCTACATCACAAGAAGAGAATTCCTCTGCCGCTCTGTCTCTGAGTTTCTTTGCGTCCTCTTCTGTGACATCCTCGCCATAGTAGATGCTGATGATCTCTGTATCATCGCCGACGATCCTGCGCAGGGATTCAAAGGTGATATCCTCGATTCCCTTTCCGGTAGCCAGGATTCCCTGATCTCCGATGCCCATGATATCGCCCTGCTGTATGCGGATTCCGTCGATCTCCGTGTCTCTGACGGCGTATGTGACCTCAGCACTGTTGACCGTGCCGATCTCTTCCATCATATTGGCCTTATTGGCCTCCGCGTCCAGATCGGGCATATAGTTGATCACAGCGGTGATTCCCTGCGGCACAGTGGTGGTGGGGACCACGACCACTTTCTTGTCCTCGGTCATGGACGCCGCCTGGTTGGCCGCCATGATGATATTCTTGTTATTGGGAAGTACGAATACGGTATCCGCATTGACCTTTTGGACCGCCTGCAGGACGTCGTCCGTGCTCGGGTTCATCGTCTGTCCGCCGCTGATCACGCAGTCCACGCCAAGTCCGGTGAAGATCTCTTTGATGCCTTCCCCTACTGACACGGTTATAAAGCCGACTTCCTTTCTGGGGCCTGCCGGGATCTCAGGCTCGGGCTCTTTGACCGGGACCGGTTCCTTGGCCGCCGTCTTAGCGGTGTCGCTGCCGCGGCCGGCAGAATCCGACTCCTTGACGTTGACCAGTCTCACCTCGCCCAGTTCGCCGAATTTCTGGCTCCTTTGGATGATCAGTCCGGGGTCGTTGGTCTGAATCCTGACATGGAGAATTTCTCCCTCCATTGCGCATTTCACGCGGTCGCCGAGAGACTTGAGAAACTCCACATATTCCTTCTGGTCTCTGGAAGAGGGCTTCTTGCTCATCAGGATCGTCATCTTCATCTTATAGATGAAGCGCAGAGGCTCAGCCTCCGGCATCTCCTTCTCGGATTCCTTCTCTTTTTCCTCCGCCTCATCCTGTGTGACAGCCGAATAGTCGATCTCTTTGCCAAGGAAGCAATCATAAGCCCCCTTCATGAACTGTACAAGTCCCTGTCCGCCGGAGTCCACGACACCGGCCTGTTTGAGGACAGGCAGAAGCTCAGGTGTATTGGCCAGAACCTTCTCTGCCTCCTCAAGGACGGCGCCGAGATAGCGCTCCAGATTCTCTTCCCCCGCATCTGCGAGTTCTCTGGACTTGTCCGCCGCGCCCTTGGCGACCGTCAGGATCGTGCCCTCCTTGGGCTTCATGACGGCTTTATAGGCCGTCTCCGCAGCTCTGTCGAAAGCGTCCGCCAGAACCGGGACCGTCAATTCATCCTCTGTCTTGGCTACCTTTCCGAAACCGCGGATCAGCTGCGACAGAATGACACCCGAATTCCCCCTGGCACCTCTGAGCGAGCCCGATGACATCGCTTTACAGATGTCTTTCATGCCGGCATTCTCTCCGAGGGCCGCCACTTCTTTGACAGCCGATTTGATCGTGAGCGTCATATTCGTGCCGGTATCTCCGTCCGGCACCGGGAATACATTCAGTTCGTTGATCCACTCTTTATTTGCTTCCAAATTTGCTGCTCCGGAAAAAAACATCTTCGCGAGCAGTTTTGCATCGATTGCGCTGGTAGTCACCGCATCTTCCTCCTGCTAAGTTGATTGGTTGTTGTGATCAGGTGGTATGGTCTGTACTGTTTCGGTACGGCGCTCAGTCGATCACCCTGACGCCCTCGACATAGACGTTGATCTTTTCCACTTCAAGGCCCGTAAATTCTTCTACCCGGTACTTGACGGAGGAGATCAGGTTTTCTGTCACTGCCATAATGTTGACACCATACGATACGATAACATGAAAATCGATGATCAGTTTGTCCTTGGAATTGAGGGTCACACTGATTCCCTTGGTCATACTCTCTCTTTTCAGGAGATTGACAAATCCTTCCTTACTGTTAACGCTTGCCATACCGACGATCCCGAAGCATTCATTTGCCACGCTGCCGGCATACTGCGCGATCACTTCCGGATCCACGCTGATATTCCCCATATGTGTATTCAATAAAAATGTCTTCAAAGGCTTTTCTCCTTTCGAGCCGGATTTAACGGCGAGGTCGCGATCCACCGCGCCGATCACATTTCGCTGACAGGACAATCCGCCCTCAGCACGCGATAAATCAATTTAGATTATACCCTTAAAACAAAGAAAAGAAAAGGATGTATTACTCCATACTATTCTGAAAAAGACTGGATTTCCTTTATTTTTTTCTTGCATTAAGAATTCATTTTTGTTACTATATGAATGTTGTAGACCCGAATAAGAAAGTTAGGAGGTGTTTAAGATGGCGAAATGTGATATCTGCGGCAAGGGCGCTCATTTCGGAAATAACGTCAGCCATTCTCATAGAAGAT
>CACXGR010000003.1 GCA_902767235.1 uncultured Lachnospiraceae bacterium
CTTCAACCGTCAACAAAACGGCAAGCCACACAACCAATAAAAAAAGCCGCCGCAGCTGCTGACAAAAATCAGCAGCCGCAGCGGCTCCACAGTCGCTCCGGTCTCAGACAAGACCGGCCTTACATGATCGATCAGATCTCAAACATATCCGCATACGCCTTCAGAGCGCCGTCGGTATCGTGTGCCAGAACGCGCTTTGCAAGAAGCTTGCCGAGCTGTACACCTTCCTGGTCGAAGCTGTTGACGTTCCAGATGAAGCCCTGGAACATGACCTTGTTCTCGAAGTGAGCAAGGAGAGCGCCGAGGGACTTAGGTGTCAGCTGTTTGCCGGCGATGATGCTGGAAGGACGTCCGCCTGCAAATGCCTTGTTGGGATTCTCATCCGCCTTGCCGCAGGCAAAAGCCATAATCTGTGCAGCGACGTTCGCGCAGAGTTTCTTCTGGCTGGTGCTGCCCTGGATGACGACGTCCATGCCCGCCTGGTTCTCATTGAAGCCTACGAACTGCATGGGAACGATGTCGGTTCCCTGATGGAGCAGCTGATAGAAGGAGTGCTGACCGTTTGTGCCGGGCTCGCCGAAGATGACGGGGCCTGTGGAATAGTTCACGGGCTCGCCAAAGCGGTTGACGGACTTGCCGTTGGATTCCATATCCAGCTGTTGCAGATGTGCCGGGAAGCGGCACAGCGCCTGGGAGTAAGGAAGCACTGCCGTGCAGAGATAGCCCAGCGCGTTTCTCTCATAGACGCCGATCAGCGCGTCAAGGAGTGCTGCGTTCTTCCTGATGTCGGGATCCTTGGCCAGTGCGTCGGACTCTGCCGCGCCGTCCATAATGGCCGCGAAGATCTCCGGACCAAATGCCAGTGACAGAACGACTGCGCCCACACAGGAGGAAGAGGAGTAACGGCCGCCGATGTAGTCATCCATGAAGAAGGCCTGCAGATAATCTGCGCTCTTGGCCAGCGGGGATGTCTCGCTGGTAACGGCGAGCATGTGCTTGGAGGGATCTACGCCCGCATTCTTGAGCGCATCTCTTACGAAGGACTCGTTGGTCAGAGTCTCCAGAGTGGTTCCGGACTTGGAAACCACGATGAACAGCGCGTGCGCCACATCCGTGGACTTCAGGACTGCCGCTGCATCGTCGGGATCGACGTTGGAGATAAATTTGGCTTCCATCTTCTGATGGCCGTTCTGTTTGGCCCAGTTCTCAAGGGCAAGGTAGAGCGCGCGGGGGCCGAGGTCGGAGCCGCCGATACCGATCTGGACGACCGTGGTGAACTTCTCGCCTGCAGCATTTGTGATCTCGCCTGCGTGAACCTTGTTCGCAAAGTCAGCCGCTTTCTTCTGCTGGGAGAGATAGAATTCTCTCTTGTTGACGCCGTCGACGATGACATCGCCGCCCTGCTGTCCGCGGCAGAGCTGGTGGAGCACCAGACGCTTCTCACCGGTGTTGATCACTGCGCCGTTGTAGAGCTCCGCGTATTTATCCGTCAGCTGGGCCTCGTCAGCCAGCTCCTGGAGGACCTTCAGGACCTCGTCATCGACCAGCTTGGCCGCAAAATTGTACTTCATATCACAAGCCATGGGAACGCTGTACTGCGCAACACGCTTCGCACCGTTCTCACCGGACATCGCTTCAACCAGATTGACACGGCCTTTGAGAGCCATCATCTTCTGATAGGACGCCAATGTGTCCAAATTCTTCCATGAAACCATAATGATCTGTCCTCCTTACACCTTATTGGGCATTTTAAATGCAAAATATGCAACGATCATAGTGTAACACTATTTCTGTTGTCTATTCTATCACATTCATAAATGGTTGTTAGTACATATTCATTTCCATACAGGCGAAATTTACTGAATGCTATCCACCATCTCGTCGACTGCCTCTCTCATCTCCCTGATCTTGGCCTTTGCATCGCTCCTGCTTTCCGATCTCGCATAGTAATAGAACTTGATCTTGGGCTCCGTTCCGGAGGGGCGCATGGCAAACCAGTTGCCGTCCGTCATGCGGAAGATGAGCACATTGGAAGCAGGTATGTCGCCCACGCCGTTTATATAGTCCGTGCACTCGGCGACCCGGAATTTCCCGAACCGATCGGGTTTTTTGCCGCGGAAGACATCCATGATGCGGCGGATCCTTCCGGCTCCCTCGATGCCCTTGAGGACCAATGATTTCTGATCCTCCGCATAGTAGCCGTACATCTCGTACAGAGATTCCAGGTACTCTCCGACGGTCATCCCATTCTTCCGGCACCAGGCCGCCAGCTCCATGATCAGCATCGCTGCACAGATGCCGTCCTTGTCACGGATCTCGACGCCGGGCGCACATCCGATGCTCTCCTCGTAGCCGAAGAAATAGGTGTACCCCTGTTCCTCCGTCCTGGGTATAACGCCGCAGATATTCTTGAATCCGGTCAGCGCTTCAAACACGCGGATCCCGAAGTGCTCGCAGATCGCACGTCCGAAATTGCCGGTGACGATCGATTTGATCATTGCCGATTTGGCGGGGAGCGTTCCTTTCTCATACATGCTCTGCGCCATGTGGGCGATCAAAAGCGCGCCGGTCTGGTTTCCGTTGAGCGGCAGATATCCGCCTTTCCCGTCGGAGATCTCAATGGCCATCCTGTCGCTGTCCGGGTCCGTAGCGATCAGCACTTCCGCACCGACTTTCTTCCCCAGCGCCTCCGCGAGCTCAAAGGCCTTGGGGTCCTCGGGATTGGGATATCCCACAGTCGTGAATTCCGGATCGGGATCCTTCTGCTCAGGGACCACGTAGAAATTGCTGTAGCCCAGATCCGCCGCCAGCTTCTGCATCGGAATGCTGCCCGCGCCGTTCAGAGGCGTGTAGACGATCGGGATCGTCCTGTCGATCTCATCGTCATCGCGCTGCCGCATGGACTCCACATAGTCGAGGTAGGCGAGATCCATCTCTTCGCCCAGGATCCGGATCTTCCGCTCTTCGATGGCCTGGTCCATCGGCAGTCTCTTGAACTTGTCAAAAAAGTCAAGCCGCTTGATCTCCGCCAGGATCCCGTCGGAGATCTCTCCGGAGATCTGGGCGCCGTCCATCCAGTAGACTTTATATCCGTTGTATTCCTTGGGATTGTGGCTGGCCGTCATGTTGATGCCTCCCAGAGCCGCAAAGCTCCGAATGGCAAAGGACAGCTCCGGCGTCGGCCGAAGAGAAGGAAACAGATAGGCCGTGATCCCGTTTCCCGCCAGGATCTCCGCCGCCAGTTCCGCGAATTCCCTGGAATTATACCGGCAGTCGTATGCGAGTACGACTCCCCTGTGCAGATCCGCTTCACTGTCCAGAATATAATTGGCTATGCCCTGGGTCGCGCGTCCCACCGTGAGCGGGTTCATGCGGTTCGTCCCCGCGCCGGCGATCCCGCGAAGACCGGCCGTCCCGAATTCGATCTCCATATAAAAGCGGTCCTTGATCTGCGCTTCGTCATCCTTGATCGCAATGAGTTCCTCCCGCATCGGATCACCTTCCGGCAGCTTTTGAAGCCACTCCTCATATCTTTCCCTGTAATTCATCTCTTCGCCTCCCTGTGCAGTCGCTTTTTTGCTCCTGCTGTCTCCATTCCTGTATCCGTTTATCAGCTGCGGCAGCGCTTATTTCTCCAGTTTCCGAAGAAATGCGATCAGCTCTTCGCTGCAGTTTTTCTTCTCGATGATCACGGAATGACCCTGCTCGATCTCCAGATAAATGCCGCTGTCGCTCTCCACGACATTGAAGAGTTTGCTGTATTCATGGACCCCGTGCGAGGTACTGTTTCTCGTCTCAAAGCGGTCCTCGTAAAAGTTCACCTCAAAGGCGTTGCCGCCCGCCTCGCAGATCTTCGCATAGTCCCTCTCGGTCTGGTTGTTCGCGGCGACTCTGACCAGGATCGGCGCCACCACTGCCACAATGGCCATGAAAAGGCCCAGAACGTTCTTGCCCCGGTAGATATTATAGATACCGGCTCCCAAGAGCCATACGCACACGAAGATCGCCGTGATACTGCTTTTCAGCTGGCTGCCCTGCATCGCACGGACGTACTTTCTGTACTCCGAAAGATCCAGGTCGGTATGTGTCGTAAATAACGGCTGCACATTGTTATCTGCCATGTTTTCTGCCATTTAGAGTACCTCCTGCCCATTTTCGGTTGACGTCTGTTCAATGCCGTACGAGATCCCCGCCGGCGCGCCGAACAGTCATGTTCATTTTACCATCAAGCACCCGTGAAGTGAATGGATTCATACCAAAAATGACTTCCCGACATATGACAAGTCTTTTCGTTGACATTATGCTATGTATGCAGATTCCCCCTTTTGCTAGACTTAGCCTAAACGTAAAAAGGAGGACTGCCGGAATGAAGATCACATTTATGGGTGCCGGGAGCACCGTCTTTGCAAGAAATGTCATCGGCGACTGCATGTGCAGCGAGGCTCTGCGGGACAGCGTATTTGCGCTGTACGACATCGACGGGACCAGGCTCGAGGAGAGCCGAACGATCCTTGAAGCCATGCGGAGCGTGCTGGGCGGCTTCGGAAAGATCGAATGCTATCTCGGCGTGGAGAAAAGAAAGGACGCCCTTCGCGGAGCCTCCTTCGTCGTCAACGCGATCCAGGTCGGCGGATATGATCCCGCCACGATCATCGATTTCGAGATTCCTAAGAAATACGGCCTGCGCCAGACCATCGCCGACACCCTGGGCATCGGCGGCATCATGCGCGCCCTGAGGACCATCCCGGTCATGGAGGATTTTGCCCGGGATATGGAGGAAGTCTGCCCGGACGCACTTCTCCTCAACTACACCAATCCCATGGCCATGCTGACCGGCTACATGCTGCGCTATACGTGCGTCAGGACCGTGGGCCTGTGTCACAGCGTCCAGGTCTGCTCCAAGGACCTGCTCACCGAAGTGGGTCTTGAGGACAAGCTGGAAGGCCGCAAGGAACTGATCGCCGGTATCAACCACATGGCCTGGCTCCTGGAGATCCGGGACAGGGACGGCCGCGACCTTTACCCTGAGATCAAAGCCCGCGTGGACAAAAAGATGGCTGAGCCGGATTTCAAGGACAAGGTGCGGTTCGACTATATCCGCAACTTCGGTTACTATGTCACGGAGTCCAGCGAGCACAATGCCGAGTACAACGGCTTTTATATCAAGAGCCGCTATCCCGGGCTCATTGACCGCTATAACATCCCGCTCGATGAGTACCCCAGGCGCTGCATCGAACAGATCGACTCCTGGAAGAAGGAGTATGCAGAGCTTCTTAAGACCGGCGTCAAGACCCACGAGCGCTCCCGGGAATATGCATCCCATATCATGGAGTCCATCGTCACTGACTCGCCTTACCAGATCGGCGGGAATGTGCTCAACACGGACCACCTGATCACAAACCTGCCCGCAGAGGCCTGTGTCGAAGTGCCCTGCCTGGTGAACGGATACGGCGTCCATCCCTGCCACGTGGGACCGCTTCCGGTTCAGTGCGCTGCCATGAACATGCTCGACATTGGTGTACAGCTCCTGACCGTGGAGGCAGCACATACGCACAAGCTTGAGCACGTCTATCAGGCGGCCATGCTGGACCCCCACACGGGATCTGAGCTGGACATCGATACCATCAAGAAGATGGTGGACGAACTGATCGCTGCCCACGGCGATTATCTGCCGGAATTCCACTGACGGAAAGCAGCGCGGGCAAGTGCCAAAATATTGAATATACGCTATAATACTGCCTGTATGGAGACGCCGGATTTCCCCCTTTCCTGCAGGCAGTATTATTTGTAAAAGGAGCGATCGGTCATGAAGAGAACAGCAGTGATCTTTGATATGGACGGCCTGATGTTTGACACGCAGTGCATTTACGACAGAGCCTATGACGAGATTATGATGGAAAGGTACGGATGTAAGGCGCCGATGGAGATGCATCTGGCCATGATGGGCAGCAGCGGCGAGGATATCATTGCGGCCGCCGCCTCTTTTATGCCGGAGGGCGCTGACGCGCGCTCCTTCATCAGAGAAGGTTTTGACCGGGTCGCGGAGCTTGTGAAGACAGAGCTCGCCGCCAGGCCGGGGCTGGAGGTGATCCTGCCCTATCTCGAGGCGAAGGGCTACCGCATGGGCCTTGCCAGCGGCAGTGAGCGCAAGGTCGTCGACAGCAATTTGGAGACTTCGGGACTGCGGCACTATTTTGACGCATCGCTGTGCGGCGATGAGGTGACGCACGGAAAGCCCGATCCGGAATGCTATCTGCGGACGGCGGCGATGATGGGGAAGAGACCGGAGGAGTGCTATGTGCTGGAAGACAGCCCCAACGGGATCCTGGCAGCATACAGAGCGGGCTGCACACCGATCATGATTCCGAACGATGTACAGCCCGATCAGGCAACTCGAGATATCTGCGCGGGGATCTTTGCCTCCCTCACGGATGTTGTGACGGCTATGGAGCGCGGCGAGATCTGACTTCCTGCAGCACATGATATGATCGCAGCGTCAGGGATCGCATCGCTGGCAGGGGGAGAACCCCTGCTCGATCAGACGCTCCCTGTCTTCTGCCGACTCGCTTTTGTTCTTGTCTTTGATATCCTGCACCGAGTCGCAGTGAGGCAGGTGGAATTTGCGGCTGTTCATGTTGAGGATATAGCGTACCTCTTCCGCCGCTTCCTCTTTCGGCTTATCTTCCGTCATCCCGCCGACTTCGGCCTGCTTCTCTCCCGTCTCTTCCGAAATGTCCGGATCCGCAGCAATACTGCGGACACCCTCGTCCTTTTCTGAATCTGCCCGCCGATTGTCTCCTGTCGCATAGTCGATCTCGAAGCCCGGCTGCACATTGTAGCAGAAGGCGCAGAACTGCACCCTCGGGTCTTCCACCGACCTGGCTTCCATGAGAACGCCGCTGCAGACCAGATTGTTTCCTTCAAAATAAGGCCGCACCCTGTACATCACATGGTGACCCGTGCCCTCGACATACATGAGAACCGACTCCTCAAAGGGGAGCATGCCCTCCGTGTTCATATAGCGGGTGCCCGTGATCAGATTGCGCTCGTTAGCGTCCTGTCCCGTCAGCATATGGCCGATCAGGTGGCAGCGGTTGAAGAGGATCTCTCCGTCAATATCGCTGTACCGGTTTGTGTTCCAGCCGGTGGGCTTCACCTCGCTGATATCGCCGCGCTTCTGCTGCGGAAGGGTCTCCGGTCCGACGCAGGCATAGGCGCCCGTGCACCGCCCCAGTTCGTCCAGCGGCCAGTATTCATGGAAAGCCTCTGACGTCATCTCCTCCTCCGTGAAGAAGGGGACGTCACCGTTGATATCCGCATAGGCATTCCCGGAATAGGGCGGCACCATATCCGGTGTGAAGAGGTCCTCCGAGGGCCCGGCGGCAGACGGCTCCCCGCTGACCGGCTCCGTATCCCCGCTGACCGGCTCCGCATCC
>CACXGR010000004.1 GCA_902767235.1 uncultured Lachnospiraceae bacterium
CGGAAAAGGGACGCTCTTCATAAAGTCTGATATTGTTGTCGCCGAAGTGGGTATCGGCGATGATATACACTTTTCCGGTATCCTGATCTGTATCGCTGTTCCCCGTGCCGATCGTCATTTGAACCACCTCCATAAAACACTCCATAAGAACACTCTTTAAGAACACTCCTTAAAAACACTCTTTAAGCGCACTCCTCAAGAATAAATGTAGGCAGAATCCGCCCGACTGTCAAATTTATATTTTCTTTAGAAAAATTGGCATAATAATTGACATAAAGTTTAGCAATAGTATAATTGTGAATCGTAGCAAAAAGTTTAGTAATAGAATATTTTGAGTTTAGAGAAGACGGATGAGACATTAGGAAGGCGGCATAGTAAAAATGGATACAGACAGCGTCAATAAAGACATAGGAAAGCGGATCCGCAATCTCAGAAACAGGAACGGGCTGACGCAGCAGGAGCTGGCGGACAGGACGGAGCTGACCAAGGGATTCATTTCGCAGCTGGAGAGGGGACAGGTATCCGCATCGATCGTCACACTGATGGACCTGATCGAGTGCCTGGGGACGACGCCCGCGGAATTCTTCAAGGACGAAGAGGAGCAGGTGGTCTTCTCGGAGAAGGAATATTTTGAAAAGCTGGATGAACAGGGGAACAGCAGGCAGTGGATCGTGCCTATGGCGCAGAAGTTCCAGATGGAGCCGCTGCTGGTGCTGATCCAGCCCCACTCGTCGCTGGAGGAGGACAAGCCGCACACCGGTGAGGAATTCGGATACGTGCTCAGCGGCCGGATCAATCTGCGGCTGGGCGACAAGGTTTACCATGTGAAATCCGGGGAGAGCTTCTACTATCAGGCGTCGCAGAAGCACAGGATCGAGAACCCGGGGAACAGGCCGGCAAAGCTTCTGTGGATCAGCACGCCGCCGGAGTTCTGAGAAAACGGTCAGTATGAAAAGTGGAGAATGAGGGAAATGGAGAAAAACACGAACATTATTGAACTGCGCGGGATCAAAAAAGTGTATGAAGACGGCTATACGGCGGTCGATGATTTTAATCTGGAGGTCAAGAGAGGGGAATTTGTCACGCTTCTGGGGCCCTCAGGCTGCGGCAAGACGACTACACTGCGGATGATCGCGGGATTTTCTATGCCCACGGAGGGAGAGATCCTTCTAAACGGCAAGCCGATCACGGATCTGCCGCCCTATAAGCGGCCGGTCAACACGGTGTTTCAGCGCTATGCGCTCTTCCCTCATATGAATATTTACAACAACATCGCATTCGGCCTCAAGCAGAAGAAGACGCCCAAGGATGTGATCGCCCGCAAGGTGCGCAGGGTTCTGGACCTCGTGGACCTGGAAGGATTTGAGGAGAGGAGTGTGAGCACCCTCTCTGGCGGGCAGCAGCAGAGGATCGCCATCGCGCGCGCACTTGTGAATGAGCCGGAGATCCTGCTTCTGGACGAGCCGCTGGGAGCGCTGGACCTCAAGATGCGCAAGGAGATGCAGCTCGAGCTCAAGAACATGCACGACAAGCTGGGGATCACCTTCATCTATGTCACGCATGACCAGGAAGAGGCGCTCACCATGTCTGACAAGATCGTCGTCATGAGCGAGGGAAAGATCCAGCAGATCGGAACGCCCGAGGACATCTACAATGAGCCCAAGAACGCGTTCGTGGCCGACTTCATCGGGGAGAGCAATATTTTCAACGGAATGATGACCGGAAAGCTCAGGGCGAGATTCTGCGGCGGAGAGTTTGTGTGCGTGGATGATTACGAAGAGGGAACGCATATCACAGCGGTCGTGAGGCCGGAGGACGTGGAACTGACAAAGCCCGGAGAGGGCACGATCCAGGGCGTTGTGGACTCCGTGATCTTTAAGGGCATGCACTATGAGATCACCGTGCTGTCCGGCAAAAACGAGATCGTGAGCCAGACAGTTCATTCCGCCAAGGTCGGCGACAAGGTCGGCATCCGCGTGGAACCCGACAATATCCACATCATGATCGCAGAGGACCACACAAACCTCTTCCTGGCGGATATCAACAAGGACTACAGGCTGGAGTACAACGGACACCTTCTTGACACGAGCGTCACGAAGATCATCAAGGGGAGCAGCCGCAGGGAAGACGGAACGCTGCAGGATGCCAGCGGCGAGGCCATCGATCCCGCACGCGTGAAGATCCAGGCGGCGATCGGACCTAATGATATCGAG
>CACXGR010000005.1 GCA_902767235.1 uncultured Lachnospiraceae bacterium
CTGCCCATGTTCCTGTCCGGTCTCTCCGAGGGAAGGAGCCTTCCCAAGATCGCTCAGGTTCCCTTCAGGGATGTTTTCCCGACGATCGAGCAGGATGTCCCCAATCCCAAGGGCAAAATAGCGATCTTCACAGGCTGCCTGTTAGACTTTGTCTATACCGACATCGCCAAGGCGGTCATCAAGGACCTCAACTCCATCGGCTATATTGTGGATATGCCCATGGGCCAGTCCTGCTGCGGCGCTCCTGCCACCTACATGGGCGACAGAGAGAACGCCAAAAAGACCGCGGAGCTCAATATCAACGCAATGGCCGCGGAGAATTACGACTATATCGTATCGGCTTGTCCCACCTGCACACACCAGCTCAGGGAGTATGAGCAGTTCTTCGCGGATGACCCTGAGATGCTTGCCAAAGCCAAAGAGCTGGGCGAGAAGAGCTACGATTTCTGCAAACTGTTCCATATGCTGGGCGGTCTCTCCGACGAGGGCGACGGCAAGGAACTCAATATAACCTATCACGACTCCTGCCACCTCAAGAGATCCATGGGCGTCTTTGCCGAGCAGCGTGAGCTTTTGACTCACACCAAGGGCGTGAAACTCACCGAGATGAAGGAGAGCGACAACTGCTGCGGATTCGGCGGAACCTACAGTATCAAGTTCCCTGAAGTCGCCGCACCGATCCTGGAGCGCAAGATCGAGCACATCAAGGAGACCGGTGCCGATACCGTGGCTGTGGACTGCCCCGGCTGCATGATGCAGATCAGCGGAGGACTTGATGCGAGAGACATTCCTATGGATGTCAAGCATACCGCAGTCATCATCGCGGAGAAGAGAGGATTAATGTAAACAATGATCAGCAACTGGATGGACGGCGTTGAATCGGACATCGTCAGGCTCACCGCACATCCCTACGCCGGAACACCGGTCGGCGATGTGCTGGACTGGGCGGTCGCCTCGAAAGGAAAACGGATCCGTCCGATGCTTCTGATCTTATGTTCGCAGTACGGCCCCGGGCACGAGGAGAGCAGGAACCGCCTGACACTTCTGGCTGCCATGACGGAGATCACGCATCTCGCCTCCCTCATTCACGACGACATTGTGGACGAGGCCCCTCTTCGGAGGGACAGGCAGTCCGTGCAGCGGCGCTTCGGCAAAGATGCCGCCGTTTACGCGGGAGATTTCCTCATTGCGCGGGTCCACTACTTCCAGGCGCAGGAGAAACTGCATGAGAGCGGGATGATCCTCGCAGATGCGATCGGCCAGATGTGCGCCGGCGAGATCGGCCAGGCACGCTGCCGGTATCGCGAGGACGTCACCATGCAGGAGTATCTGTGCAATATCCGGGGAAAGACGACAGCGCTCTTCAGAGCGGCCTGCCGGATCGGTGCGACGGAGAGCGGCTGTTCTCCCGCAGTGATCGAACAGCTGGATAAGTTCGGAGAGACGCTCGGCTGCCTGTTCCAGTTTCGGGACGATCTGCTCGACTTTACGACAGACCGCGCGGAGCTGGGAAAGGAGACGCACAAGGATTTCCGCGACGGGATCTACACCCTGCCGGTGATCCTGGCCATGCGAAACCCGGAGGCAAGAGAGAAACTCCTTCCTCTTATGCAGGAAAACCGGGCGGGAGAGCTTGGCTGTGAACAGATCAGAGAAATGGAAACGATCGTGCGCGAGTTCGGCGGTACGGACGCAGCTGCCGGAGAGATCCGGCGCTACGGACAGCACTGTAAGGAGATCCTGGGCGGTCTCCCTGCAAACGAGGCCTCCGCAATGCTCGCCAAAATAGTGAATAAATGCATGCAGGTATAATGACTTGATGAGAGCAGAAAACAGCATTGACAAGCGGTCGGATCAGATCCGATACAACCCGCTCACACCGAAGCTGGCGCTGCAGCTGGCGGCCCCGCACACATGGGCAGCCTCTGTTTTTCCGGCACTGTTCGGGATCCTGTACTGCGTGTATCGGTCCTGGGAGATCGGTGTCATCGAGGCAGCCCTGCTGCTGACTGCCTGTGTACTCATGCAGGCAGCTGTGAACACTTTCAACGACTATATGGACTTTATAAAAGGTACCGACAGCGTGCAGGACAACCTGGAAAAGGAAGATGCCGTTCTGCTGTATGCGGGCGTGGACCCGCGGAAGGTGAGAAACCTGGCCTTTGCTTTTCTGGGCGCTGCCGCACTGATCGGACTGTTCTTCACAGTGCGAAAAGGTCCGGTACCGCTCCTGATCGGCCTGGTCGGCGGCATGATCGTGCTGCTGTACTCGGGAGGGCCCGTGCCCATTTCCTACCTGCCGGTCGGAGAACTGATATCAGGCTTTGTGATGGGAGCCCTGATCCCCCTGGGGATCGCGGCGGCCGTCACCGGAGAACTTCATCCCGAGGTGCTCCCCCTGTGCCTTCCCCTCGTCACGGGAATCGGTCTGATCATGATGACCAACAACACCTGTGACATCGAGAAGGACGAGCGGGCGGGGCGGAGGACTTTCCCGAACTGCATAGGAAGGGAGAGGGCCGTTCTCGTCTACCGGGGCGCGGTGATCCTCTGGATGATCCTGATCGTATCAGACGGCGCAGCGGTGAGCCGCACGGCGATAATCGCCTCTTTGGCTGCCGTCGCTGCCGCATATATTCCGGTCTACCGTTTTCTCCTGCACTCGCCGCTCGAACAGAGCACGCGGGTGGCCCAGATGAAAGGGATCCTGAAAGCCAATATCTGCAGCGGGATGATCTGCCTGATGATCATGGTCATCGCTGCGCTTGGCCGATAGGAGCCACCGTCTTCAGACGGGCCGGGAAAGGCCGATCAAACGGCCGCCGGACACGGAAATTCCGCTTTCGGAAAGCGAGGAGAGACAGATAGCATGAAGCCGGCACAGAGCATGTCCAAAGAAGAAAAACAGGACAAAGTATTCCGCGTCTTTGAAGAGATCGCAAAGGGCTACGACCGCGCCAATGTGCGGATCAGCCTCGGGATGCAGGATGCCTGGAAACGGATGCTGATCCGGGAGATCACCGGAGAGGGCGCCGGAAGACGTGCGTGCCGACAGGCCGGCAGGAAGGCTGCTGACAGCCATTCCGGCAGAATGCGGGTCCTGGATCTCTGTACCGGGACCGGAGACATAGCCCTCGGCATTGCCGGGGCGGGAACAAAGTATGATGTGACGGGCATGGACTTTTCCCCCTCCATGCTGCGGGTCGCGGCCTCAAAGGCCAAGAAGCGCGGCTTGAGCGGCATCAGCTGGAGGCGCGGGAATGCCATGAGAATACCTTACGGCGATGCATATTTTGACGCCGTGAGCATATCGTTTGGACTGCGCAACTGCGCGGATCCGGAGCAGGTCCTGAGGGAGAGCTTCAGGGTGCTCAGGCCGGGGGGAAGGTTCCTCTGCCTGGACTCTTTCGTCCCTGAGAGCGCGGTCGTCAGACCTTTCTACCGGCTCTATTTTGGCAGCATCATGCCGCTTCTGGGAGGCGGGACCGCTCACCGGAGCGAGTATGAATGGCTGCAGGAGTCGACAGAGCGTTTTTGGGGGCCGTCGGAACTGGCGGACCGGATGCGCGCCGCGGGATTTGAGAGGATCCTTGTGCGGCGCAGGATGATGGGGGCCTGCGTCCTCCTGGTCGGGCATAAGCCGCAGGGGTGCAGCCCGAAAAAAACCTTGAACAAAGTGCTATAGATACGACCTGAGCGTGGATATAGCTGAAAGAACCGACGAACGAACCACGCAAGGAGGTTTTTGAGATTATGAGTGAAGAAAAATTTGATGCCATAATTGTTGGCGGAGGATTGGCGGGACTTACCGCTGCTTACTGCCTGGCACAGGCGGAGATGGAAGTGCTGGTCCTGGAGAGGGGAACTTTCTGCGGATCCAAAAACGTGACCGGCGGCAGGATCTACACGCACAGCCTGGAGAAGGTGATGCCCGGATTCGCCGAGGAGGCGCCGCTGGAGCGCAAGGTCACCAAAGAGAGAGTCGCGCTGATGACCGAGTCCGGCATTGTGAACATCGAGTATGCTTCCGGAAAGCCGGATGACGAGAAATCTGCGTCTTACACGGTCCTTCGGAGCAAATTCGACAAGTGGTTTGCCGAGAAGTGCGAGGAGGCCGGCGTCATGATGGTGCCCGGCATCCGCGTGGATGAAGTGTTAAAAGACGGCGACAAAGTCGTCGGCATCAACGCCGGCGGCGAGGAAATGTATGCCGACGTCGTGATCCTGGCAGACGGCGTCAACTCCCTGCTGGCACAGCAGCTGGGCCTCAAGCCGGAGCTGGAGCCGCAGCAGGTGGCGGTCGGATGCAAAGAGGTCATTCAGCTGGGC
>CACXGR010000006.1 GCA_902767235.1 uncultured Lachnospiraceae bacterium
GAAGGCTGTGTAATTTCTGTCCATGAAGTAATACCGGTAGGACTTGCCGTTTGTCTTGATCGTCTTGAAGCCCGTGACCATGGCGTTTCCGCCGGCAGGATCAAAATAATAAGTCTTTTTGCCGATCTTCTTCCAGCCGGAGGCGGCTTTGCCGCTGCTCTCATAGTAGTACCATTTGCCGTCTTTGTGCTTCCACTCACCGGATTTGCCGGCGGCATCGGCGCTTATACCGGTCAGCGGGAGTATGAGGATGAGGGCCAGCAGCGGAATGAGCGTCCTGAATCTAAACTTCATTAGTGATTTCCTTTCAAACAGGAGATAGTAAGCAGCAGCAGGGAAAAGTCCCCTCTGCGGACCGTCGGGCGGCGGTCACCTCAATTATTTTACAACAGAATTGTAATTCGCGCATTCTTTTAGTATGTGTGTTATACTGACTAGACAGTATTTTGACCAAGAAAAACAGAGGATAAACCTATGGGAAGGACGAATCTGATCCTGATCGGAATGCCTGCATCCGGAAAGAGCACGGTCGGCGTCATTCTGGCCAAAGTTATCGGATACGATTTTATAGATACGGACATCCTGATCCAGAGAAAGACCGGAAAGAGACTGGCGCAGATCATAGCGGATGACGGCGTGGAGGGCTTCCTTGAGATCGAGAACCGCGTGAACGCCTCCGTCGAGGCGGATCACTGCGTCATTGCCACGGGAGGGAGCGCGGTATACGGTGAAGAGGCCATGCGCCATTTCAAGGAGATCGGTCACATTATGTATCTCAAGGTGAGCTATGCCGCGATTGAAAAGAGGCTGGGCAATATGAAAAAGAGAGGCGTGGCGCTCCGCGAGGGACAGACACTGCGCGACTTGTATGAGGAGAGAACGGCGCTGTATGAAAAATATGCGGACACCGTCATTGAAGAGCAGGGAGATGCGGAGGACGTGGTGGTCCGGATCCTGAACCGGATCAGCGGCAGGGAGCCTTGACGCACGATATAATTCGTGCGCATTTTATGGTATAATAGACTATTCAAAGGCAATCAGCAACCAATGGAGAAGAAGAATGACCGCTACGGATAAATATACCGTGATCGCCGACCGCAGCGTGCGGCTGCTCGGAGAAGCTGATCAGGACAACATACAGGAATATGCAGACAGACAGCATGTCTTTATCATCGGGAGCAAGGGGATCCCGGCACAGTACGGGGGCTTTGAGACCTTTGTCGAAAAGCTGACGCAGTACCGGAAGTCGGAGCGGATCCTGTACCATGTCGCCAGAATGGCGGAGGACGACCGGCGTTTTGTATATAACGGAGCGATCTGCTTTGATATCAAAGTGCCCTATATCGGCCCGGCCAGGGCTGTCTTGTGCGACATGATCGCACTCCGAAGGTGCATTGACTATTGCAAGCTGTATCCCGAAGTTAAAGAGCCGGTGTTTTACGTGCTGGCGTGCCGGATCGGGCCTGTGATCGCGCAGTTCCGAAAGGAGATCCACGATCTGGGCGGAAAGCTCTTCGTCAATCCGGACGGACACGAGTGGAAGCGCGCGAAATGGAGCAGACCGGTCAGGAAGTACTGGAAGACATCCGAGGGCCTCATGGTGCGGAGCGCCGACCTTCTGATCTGCGACAGTATCAACATTGAAAAGTATATCCGGAAAACCTACCGGCGATATGCCCCTGTCACGAGATTCATCGCGTACGGATCCGAGACGGTGCCTTCCCCGCTGGCGGATACAGATCCGGTGTTCACAGACTGGCTTCTTGAGCACGGATTAAAGACAAAAGAATACTATCTGGTGGTGGGAAGATTTGTTCCGGAGAACAATTTCGAGACAATGATCCGTGAGTTCATGTCCTCCGATTCAAAGCGGGATTTTGCCATCATAACGACGACGGACGGAAAATTCTACAACCGGCTGCAGGAAAAGCTTCATTTCGAAGACGACAGAAGGATCAAATTCGTCGGCACGGTCTATGAGCCTTCGCTGCTCTCCAAGATCCGGGAAAACGCCTATGCGAATTTCCACGGACATGAGGTCGGAGGGACCAATCCCAGTCTCTTGGAGGCGCTCGGATCGACCGATCTCAATCTGCTTCTCTCCGTCGGGTTTAACAGAGAAGTGGCAGGAGAGACGGCGCTGTACTGGACGAAGGAGAAGGGAAACCTGTCTGCACTGATCCATGCGGCGGACGCAATGGAGGAAGCGGAGATCCGGGAATACGGAGACCGCGCCAAAAAGAGAGTGAAGCAGCAGTACAGCTGGGACAAGATCGTGGACGAATACGAGGCGCTGTTTCTGGGAGTCGGAGGCTGAAGGCGCCGGGGCGGGCGCGAATCCCTTGCGGTGCGGGAGAGCACCTTTGGTTTGATTTAGAAAGAGGATCTTTATGGGTAGTGATCGGGAAGAAGTTATTGACGTCCGAAGCGGACTGGCTTATCTGATGGTCAAATGGAGATGGATCGTATTGGCGGCACTGATCGGGGCACTGGCGGCCGGCGGCTTCGCCTATATGAAAAATCACAGAAAGGCAGAGACGGGCGGTGCGGCGGAAGTCACATATGAGGAAAAAGCGGCAAAGCTCAGGGCAGCGCTCCAGGAATCGGACGCCCTCTATGTGGAACAGCTTGTGACGCAATACAAATCGTACGGGGAAAAGCTGGCCAAGTGGGGACAGTATACAGAGGGAGCCGCGCTGCAGAAGCTGGACCCGTACAATTATATAAAGAAAGACGTTCAATACGCTGTTTTGTCGGATAACAGCAGTGCGGTCAATGCCTTTACAAGCTCGCTGCTGGGACAGGCGGAGTATGAAAAGATCGGCGAACTGACGGGATTTGATCCCCTCACCGCCTCTCTGCAGGAGATCGTCACGGTCACGGACGCGGCGCTGATCAGCTCCTCTGTCGCCGATCCGGGAAATGAGATCGTGAACACGCCGGGAGACATTAACGCCGGCAGTTCCGGCAGCCGGATCATCGACGTCACGATCCTGGCGCCGGATGAGGAACAGGCAGACGGGATCGGAAAGATCGCGGACGCGGCGGTCAATGACAAGTGCGCCCGAATGAAGAGCGCCGGTATGGATATCAGCGTCCGAAAGATCTCGGATACTTCGGTCAGGAACGATGCAAACTGGCTGCTGAACCGGCAGATGAATGAGAACCTGCCGAGGATCCAGATGCAGTCCAACCGCAGTGCCTTTATCAAAAACAGTGTGGACACACTCACAGAGGGTCAGAAGGACTATTTTACTTTCCTGTGCAAGGACCAGACAGCTTCCACAGGCGCAAAGGTTTCTGTCAAGAAGGTGAACCTCAAAAAATATGCGGCGGCCGGCTGCATTGCCGGACTTATGATCGCCCTGATCGCGGTCTATCTGTCCTACATATTCACGGACAAAATACGGACAGAGGAAGAACTCCGCGACAACTACAGACTGCCGATCCTTCAGAAGTTTGATATCAGCGCACCGGATAAGGGGCTGATGAAGACGGATCCGATCAGGAGGAAAGGGCTGTCCATACTGGGGGCGGACCGCGCGGCTGTGTCGGCAGAAAAAGGGGCGGCGCTTCTGGAGGCCGAGCTCGGCAGGCGGCTGTCCCGGGAGGACTGCAGCAGCCTTTATATTGCCTATGACTGTGAAGAGGAGAGAGTGCGCGGCACAGTTGAGACGCTGGCCGGAAAGCTGTCAGGCGGGCAAAGGAGAGCGGAGGCGGGTAATCCGACCGGAGATGACGGAGCTTATCAGAAGCTGCTGGGCGCCGACGCGGTCGTGATCGCGGAGACCCTCAACCGCTCCGGGAAGAAGCCGCTCAAGGAACTCATAGAGACCTGCCGCAGAAACGGGATCAAGGTCCTCGGCTGCGTCACACTGATGGACACCCAAAATTATTGACAAAATATTTCGAATATATTAAGATTTATTC
>CACXGR010000007.1 GCA_902767235.1 uncultured Lachnospiraceae bacterium
GTAGAGATCCGCTCGCTCCTGCTCCCCACCTGCTATGTCTACAAGACCATGAAGCTGCCGGCAGTCCTGTCATCGCTCAGAAACGCGCAGCAGCACATCGCGGTGGTGACCGACGAATACGGCGGCACGCTCGGCGTGGTCTCCATGGAGGACGTGCTGGAGCAGCTGGTGGGAGACCTCTGGGATGAGACGGATACCGTGGAGAAGGACATCGTAAAGCACGGCGACGGCAAGTATGAGCTGGACGGCGACACGCCGATCTCCGAATTCATAGAGCTCATGGGCTGGAAGGAGGAGAACTTTGACTTTGACTCCGAGACGGTGGGCGGCTGGTGCATCGAGTACAACAACGGCTTCCCCAATGTCAACAGCAAGTTCCGGTATGAGGACATCGAAGTGACGATCCTGGAGGTGTCCAAGCGGAGAGTGAGACGAGTGCTGGTGCAGGTGGTGAAGGAATAAAAAAAGAGCATTCAGAAAGGGCACGGCGTTTCGAAGCCGTGCCCTTTGAAGCGCACAGAGAACCGGCGCCTCACAGTACCATAGGCCTCTGAGCGCGCCGCGAAGTCAGAAATCCGAAGGGGCGCCGCTTCTCATGGAGAAGCTTTGCAGAGACGGACGCGTTGCCGGTGCCGGCGACAGGGGAGACGCCAAATACGACCTCCCGGTCAATGACCTCCAGAAGTTCAGCGGCACTCTGAGGGCGGTCATCGGGACGCAAGGAGAGCCCCTGTGTGAGCATATCGGCAAGGAAGGGAGGCAGATCGCTGACATGGACGCCGGGAGGCAGGAGGGGCTCGCCCCGAAGTCGCGCCAGGCACTGCGCCGGCGGACTGCCGCAGACGGACTCGTAGATCGTGGCGCAGAGGCAGTAGAGGTCGGTGGCGGGTGTGAGCTGCCGGCCGCTGATCTGCTGCTCGGGCGCCGCATAGCGGACATTGACGGCCTGCCGCACGACGTGGTCCTCCATGCTGCCCGCGAGGTCTGCCGCATTCCCCCAGTCGATGAGGAAGACGCCGCCGTCCCGGCACAGAAAGCTGTTGATCGGGCTCACATCGCAGTGAATATATCCTCTTTCATGGACGCGCTTAAGGATTTCCAGAGTTCCCTTCATGATGTAGAGAGCCAGTGTATAGGGGAGGCGCCCGCGGAAACGGTCCATGTATTCCTTGCAGGTCATGCCTTCCAGGTATTCCTTGACCAGATAGAAGGTCTCGTTCTCCTGAAAGGTCCCGATGACGCCGGGGACGCCGGGCACGTCGCCAAAGAGCTTGAGCATCTCTGCCTCCCGGCGGACCTGCATCAGGCCCCGGGACAATTTCTCTTCCCCTGAGAGAGAGGATGGATCGGGAACCGGCTGCGGTTCCGACTGACTTGCGATATCGTAGGCGTTGAGCCTGAGGGCGGTGGCGAGACCGTCCATGTGCTCGGCAGTGAATTCCTTGATGGAGACCTCCTGTCCGGTGGTCTCGTCCAGAGCCAGGTAGATCGTGCTGAAGCCGCCGGTGCCCAGCACTGTCCGAAGGCGGTAACGGTTTTGGAGAAGATCGGTATTGGAACGCATGGCTGTCCTCCATTACTGCGGATTGGCGGGGGAAGGCAAAATACTGCACAGCTATTATATCATGGGGAGAGGGCGAAGGGGGAATACTCCCTGCGATGTTTGTAAGTGAGGACTTTTACAGAGCTGTATCCATGTGCTATCATGATAAAACAATGCCTAAAAGAATTATATCCGGAAAGGAACCATTATGAAAATTGCAGCAACTTACGAGAACGGGAATATTTTTCAGCACTTCGGGAGAACGGAGACTTTCAAAGTATATGAGGTAGAGGACGGAAAGATCGTCTCGAGCCAGGTCATCGGATCGAACGGGATCGGACACGGCGCGCTGGCCGGCCTTCTGGCCGACCAGGATATCAAAGTGCTCATCTGCGGCGGCCTGGGCGGCGGCGCGCTGAATGCGCTCAACGAAGCCGGCATTGAGGTGTGCGCAGGCGCTTCGGGCAGCGCGGACGAGGCAGTGGAGGCATATCTTCGGGGCGAGCTGGTGGACAGCGGCGCCAACTGCGACCACCATCATCACGGCGGTGAAGACCACGAGTGCTGCGGCCATCACCATGAGGAGGAAGACCACGAGTGCTGCGGCGGCCACGGCGAAGGCGGCGGATGCTGCGGCAGGCACAGAGAGCCTGAGATGGAGGGCAGAAATGTCGGCAAAAATGTGAAGGTCCACTACAGGGGAACCTTTGACGACGGAACCCAGTTCGACTCCTCCTATGACCGCGGTGAACCGCTCGCGTTCGTCTGCGGCGCCGGCATGATGATCAGGGGATTTGACAAGGCTGTGGCGGATATGGAAGTCGGCCAGGTCGTCGACGTGCACCTGATGCCGGAAGAGGCATACGGACAGGCCGACCCGGAGGCGGTCTTTACGATCGAGATCGCGCAGCTCCCCGGATCTGAGAACCTGGAGGTTGGACAGAGAGTATATCTGCGCAATATGATGGGCCAGCCCTTCCCGGTCACCGTGACAGCCAAGGACGACACCAACATCACTTTGGACGCCAATCACGAGATGGCAGGCAAGGAGCTGAATTTCCGCATTGAACTCGTGGAAGTGGAGTGAAGATCATGCAATACAGGCGCGACAAGTACGGAAATGAATTGTCGATACTGGGCTATGGCTGCATGCGCTTTACGAAGAAGGGAAACAAGACCGATATCGACAAGGCGGAGAGGGAGATCCTGGCTGCCTATGCGGCGGGGGTCAACTACTATGACACAGCCTACATTTACGGAGACAGCGAGGCGGTGATTGGCGAGATCTTTGAGCGCAATCACATGCGCGAGAAGATTCACATTGCCACAAAGCTCCCGCAGTATATGATCCGCAGCCGGGAGGGGCTGGACAAGTACTTTGATGAAGAGCTGGCCCGCCTCAGAACGAACTATGTGGACTATTACCTGATGCACCATCTGACCGACGTGGCCATGTGGGAGAAACTCAAGGAGATCGGAATCCTGGACTGGATCAGCGCCAAAAAAGCGAGCGGTGCTATTGCAAACATCGGTTTTTCCTATCATGGGAACACCGAGAATTTCCTCAAGATCCTGGATGACTATGACTGGGACTTCTGTCAGATCCAGTACAATTATCTGGACGAGGTGGCCCAGGCGGGCGTGACGGGGCTGAAAGCCGCCGCGGAGAAAGGAATCCCGGTCATGATCATGGAACCGCTGCGGGGCGGAAAGCTGGTGAACATGCTGCCGGCCGGCGCGCTCGAGGCGATGAAGAAGAGCGGACGGAACTGGACGCCTGCGGAGTGGGGCCTGCGCTGGCTCTACGATCAGAAGGAAGTGACCGTGGTCCTGTCCGGTATGAATTCCGTGGAGATGGTGGAGGAAAACTGCCGGACAGCATCCGAGGCGGCGGCGGGCCACCTCACGGAGGAAGACCGAAAGACTTTGGAAGAGGTCAAAAGGTGCATTCGGGAAAAGGAAAAGGTGGGATGCACGGGCTGCCGGTACTGCATGCCCTGTCCCAAGGGCGTGGATATCCCCGGTATTTTCCGATGCTACAACACGATGTACACGGAGAGCAAGACAGAAGGGCGCTTCCAGTTTGCCCAGACGGTGGGACTTGCCAAAGAACCTCCTTTTGCGACCCAGTGTATTCAGTGCGGCAAGTGCGAGCAGCACTGCCCGCAGAACATTCCGATCCGCGAGAAGCTCAAGGAGGCGGATAAAGCTCTTCGGCCGCTGCCCTATAAGATCGGGATCGCTGTCGCGAGGAAGTTCATGTTCCGAAAGTGAATGAAAAGGACCGCGCGGATCACAGATCTGCCCGGTCCTTTATGAAACAGGGAGGACGCAATGAAAAACAGATTGGGAAACAGCGTCAGCGTCACGCTGTTCGGCGAGAGCCACGGCGAAGCGATCGGCGCGGTGCTGGACGGACTGGCACCGGGGATCGAAGTGGACGAGGCGTATATTGCCCGCAGCCTGAGCCTGCGCAGGCCGGCGGGAAAGATCTCCACCAAAAGAGTGGAGCCCGATCACTTCCGGATCTTGAGCGGCGTGTACGGGGGCCGCACGACGGGGACGCCGCTCTGCATTGTGATCCCCAATGAGAACGCAAAGAGTGAGGATTATAAAGACGCGCGTTTTCTGGCGCGGCCGGGCCACGCGGATTACACGGCGCACTGCAAGTATCACGGATTTGAGGATCCCCGCGGTGGCGGACATTTCAGCGGACGCATAACGGCGGCGCTCGTGGCGGCGGGCGCAGTGGTGATCCCGGCGCTTATGAGGAAGGGCATCCGGATCGGCACACATATCGCGCAGTGCGGCGGGATCAGTGACCGGCGTTTTAGCGCCTCGCCGGAAGAACTTCAGGATGAGATCGAGGCGCTCTCCCAAAGTTCATTCGCTGCTTTGGACCCCGCGGCAGCGGACCGCATGCGTGCGGCGATGGAGCAGGCCGCAGAGGACGGAGACAGCGTGGGAGGCGTCCTGGAGACGATCGTGACCGGAGTGCCGGCAGGCGTCGGCGAGCCCTGGTTTGACTCCCTTGAGAGCGTGCTCTCCCATGCGCTGTTCAGTATTCCCGCCGTCAAGGGCGTGTCGTTCGGAGATGGGTTTGCCATGCCGCTGATGCGCGGGAGCGAGGCCAATGACTGCTTTGCCATGCGCGGCGGCAGAGTGGTGACAAGGACCAATCACAACGGCGGCATAAACGGCGGGATCAGCAACGGCATGCCGATCCTCTTTCAATGCGCGGTAAAGCCGACACCCTCGATCTTCAAGGAGCAGGACACGGTGGACTTCTCAAAGGGAACCGAAGAAAAGCTCGTGATCTGCGGAAGACACGATCCCGCCATTGTCCACAGGGCCAGAATCGTGGCGGACAGTGTCTGCGCGCTCGTTTTGTGCGATATGCTGGCGCAGAGGTACGGAACAGACTGGCTCGCCATGCCCTGCTGTGCGGACCGGGAGGGAGACGGCTGCAATTGATACAGGATCAGGGCACTTCCTATCCGATCCTCGAGGAAGAGCGAAAACGAAGCCGTCGGCCTTAACTTTATGTAATTTTTATTAATTTTTTTGTAAAATATAATTTCCACACAGGACGGCATCCTTTATACTGTAGTCTAGGGAAAATCCAAGCGGGGAATAGGTGGTGCGATGTCACGCTCCATGACATGGACCGGACGGAGCGCCTGTGTGTTGAAAGAGGTATTTTATGAAAATGAGAAAAAGTGTTACATTTGTTACAGCCGGGCTTGTGCTTGCGGGCATCATACTGGGCGGCGGGTTCGTCGGTACGATGGCGGCGGAGAGCACCACGAAGGATACTGCCAAGGAGATCGCACTCAGCGATGCGGGACTCTCGGAAAATGATGTGACCTTTGACGACATAGAGAAGGGCAAGGAACAGGGCGCCGCTGTCTATGAGATCGAGTTCTGGACAGACACCGATGAATATGAGTATGATATTGCGATCGCCGACGGCGAGATCGTGAGCGTGAGCCGGGAGCAGACGGATCCGTCCCCGAGCGGGGCAGAGATTTCGAAATCGGAGGCAAAGGGGATCGCGCTTGAACACGCGGGCGTCAAGAAGGATTCGGTGACATTTACAAAGGACAGCACCGGAACGGAGGACGGCATTTCCGTCTTTAAGTTCAAATTTGAGGACGATGATGCAAAGTATGAATATAATGTCACAAAGGAAGGCGGAGAGATCCTGAGCTATTCGAAGACGATCAGGACGCCGGCCTGCGTATCAGCGGGCAGAAAGGCAAAGTAAGCCGAAAGCAAAGCATAGACGGAGAGGCTCCGGTGGAACCTCTCCGTTTTCTGTGTTTTATGATATAATCATCAGATATGAATGCGATCAATGACTGCAAGGAGCCCCCATGGAAACCTACCGAAACGAAAAAGACAATCGAGTTCTTGAGAAGATCAACGATATAAGCTCGGACATGCCCATGTTCGTCCGTCGCTTCGCGAATGAGTACCTGGTCACGAAAAACAAGGCGCCGCGGACCGTTCTGGGGTATGTCGGCGACCTCAAGGTGTTCTTTGAATATCTGGAAAAGACACAGGGAATCCCGGTCCGGCAGATTTCTTACCGCACGCTTGCGGAGCTGACAGCCGACGATATCCAGGACTATCTCATGTACCTGATGCGCTATAACCGGAGAGACCCCAACAATTCCAAGGTCATCAGAGAGTCAAACCAGGCGCCTGCCCGGGCCAGAAAGCTCTCTTCCCTGCGCGCATTGTACCGCTATCTGATCGCCCATGACCACTTGGAGAAGAACGTCGCAGAGCTGGTCGACATGCCCAAGATCGAAGAAAAGGCGATCACCTATCTGGAGAAGGAAGAGGTGCGGGAGGTCCTGCAGGGCGCCGAGACGGGCGACGCGCTCACAAAGACGCAGTACAAGTTCGCCAAGGGACAGCAGATGCGCGATGTCGCGATCCTGACACTCCTTCTTCACACCGGGATCCGCGTCAGCGAGATGGTCGGCATCGACCTGCAGGATATAGACTGGAATGAAAAGCGGATCAGGATCTTCCGGAAGGGGAGAAAGGAGCAGTATGTCTATTTTAACGAGCCCGTGCGGGAGGCGCTGCAGGACTACATCGACTACGAGCGCAAGATTCCCCAGGAGGACGTGAACGCACTCTTCATCTCCCGAAAGGGGCAGCGGATCTCCGTCCGCGCCGTCGAGCGGCTGGTCAAAAAATACACGGCTTCCACGGTCCCCATGAAGCGGATCACGCCCCACAAGCTCCGCAGTACATTTGCGACCAATCTCTATGAGGAGACAGGCGATATTTATGTCACTTCCGACGCTTTGGGACACTCGAGCCTCGAGACTGTTAAAAAGTATACGAATCTGCACGATGAGCGGCGCAGAAGGGCGGCGGAGGCCATCGAAAGGGCGTATTACGAGGAAAAGAATAAACCGGATCTTCCAGTGGAGGAATAAAAGTGTGATATAATTCAGAATGAAAAGCAACGTGACGGGCCAGCTGTTTGGTTACATGAAAAAAGGAAAATGCTATGAAAAGAAGACAATTACTTAGTATTGGACTGGCGTTAGTCATGACGCTGTCACTGGCTGCGTGCGGCGGCGCAACAGGAGCAAGCACATCCGGCAGCGAGCCGGCGGCAGCGGCAACAGAGGCCGAAGCGGCGCCTGAGGAGACCGCGGAAGGAGAGGCGGCTCCTGAGGAGAGCGCGGATGCGAAGGCAGCACCGGCAGAGAGCACAGAGGGAGAAGCGGATTCCGCCCCTGCGCAAAGTGCCGGAGAAGAGATCGCAGCCGGCGATATCTCCGTCAAGTGGGATGACAGCCATGTATATACCGGAACGTCTCTGGGCAACTATAGTACTATCACCACCTACGAAGTGAAGAGGTATGAAGACGTGCCCTTTATCAAGGCTTCGGATTATCTGCATGCCATCTACGAAGGCAAGGAAAAGACCGAAATGCAGGGCGATGTTATGACGATCAACGTCAATGGGACCACGGGAACGATCGATGCCGCAGCTGACACGATCACGATGGAGGACCCCGGGAAATTCAGGGATATAGGCCTGATCAGCGGCGGTGTCATCAGTAAGTCGGAATTTAATACGATCACACCGTCCATAAAGAATCCGTCCACGGAGACAGCGCCGCAATCACTGACCGTATCGCTTAAAGATTATAATATGCCGGTCATTGCTTACGACGGAGATATTTTGATGCCTTTTTTGGCACTGCAGAATTCCGTTGGGAACGTTGCCATGCAGAACGTGCTGGCTTACAACGGCAAGGATTACTTCAATGTCGTTGAAGCAAATAACTTCAAGATGGATTATCCCGATAAGGCGAAAGACAGTGTCTACATCAAATCGATCTATTCCGGTCCCTTCAGTACACAGGGGAAGACCACACAGGCATATGCGGATTACAACTATTATTCAACCTGTATGCTGCTGGATATAAGCTTCGGGCACAAGGAAGAAAAGAACATCACGACATTTGATGAATATTTCACCAGGATCAATGCCAAAAAATCGCTGTGCTCTACAGATCCCTCTGCGGCAATGACAGCGGAAATCCTGCTCTTCAACTATCTGTTTGATTCCGGACACGATTCGATCGCGGGTACGGATACGGTATTCGGACCTGCTCAGGTTGATCCGAATGCGGCCGGCAATATCGCTGAAGATATTAAGGAGTCGGAAGAAGGGAAAGAGCTCTTTGAGGAAGAGCAGAAGCTGGAGGAAGGAAACGATACTGCTGACGCGATCCTGGGCGCGCTGCTCGAGAAAGGACTCAAAGTTCCGGACGTTGCTCCGATAATCATCTGGAGCAATTACATGACCTCCGTTAAACCTGCGGACTACGGGGAGCAGCGGCTTGATTTTGCCGGTGACACAGCGGTGATCTTCTTTTCACACTTTATGGATACCAGTACAGAGCGGAAACCTGCTTACTATATGGACGGCATGACTGAAGAAGATGCAGAGAAGGACAATTTTGCATATTTCTATAACTGCTTCAAAGAGATCCAGCAGCACGAAGAAGTCAAAAATGTGGTGATCAACCTTTCCGACAACGGCGGAGGAGCGGCAGCCGGTCTGATCAATGTTCTCGGATTCCTCTCAGAGGACGGCGAGGCGTGCTTCACGAACAGGGATATGGTGACCGGAAGCTACAGGGAAGAGTGGTATCATGTTGACACCAACCTCGACGGCGTTGCAGATGACCAGGACGGCTTCGGCGGGCAGTATGATTTCTATATCATGTGCAGCGGATCCTCTTATTCCTGCGGAACTGCACTGCCTTACCTTGCGCAGCAGAGCGGTACAGCGAAGATCATTGGCGCCCAGCCCGGCGGCGGCGACTGCGTCGTAGGAACATTCGTCGATGCATACGGACGCTACGCAGTGTTCTCCGGCATGATGAAGATCGGCAAAGAGACCGAAAGCGGATTTGTATCGGATGAAAAAGCAACAACGCTGGATTACAACATGATGCCTTCACTTCTGGACATCGGCCTGGTGCCGTGGTTTGACGCGAACGGCATTGCTGAGGCGGTCCACAATTGTCAGAACGGTGAGACAGTTGCTTCTTACAGCGAGGAAGAGGAGGGAGAGCAGATCTCGAAGTTCTTCGAATCGCTTTTCGGACAAATGGGTGATACAAGTACACAAGAGCAGTGACAGAGGCACTGGTAAGTACAAATAGCAGATAGAAGGGGCTTGTCGCATGAAGCAAAGGATCATCAATCCTGAGCAGGTGCGGCAAGCCCCTGTTGTATTGCTCTGTTTGGAGATCAGTCTGACAGACGCCTGCACTTGACCATGAAGGTGAGTTGCTGATACTATAAGATAAATCCTAAAACTACTCAGGTGGGAGATATCTGCATGGATACGATCTATATTGTCATGCCGGCTTACAATGAGGAAGAAAACATTGAAGAGGTCGTCAGGTCGTGGTACCCGCTTCTTTCAGGCAAATCTGAGAAGTCGAGGCTCGTGGTCGCAGACAGCGGGAGCAGGGACCGGACCCATGAGATCCTGGAAAAGATGAAAATCGGCGATTACCCTAAACTGGAAATCCTGGAAACCGCCAACCAGTTTCATGGACCAAAGGTGATCGCACTCTATAAGTACGCGATCGCAAACGGAGCGGATTATATATTCCAGACGGATTCGGATGGCCAGACGGATCCGAAGGAGTTTCCTGCCTTTTGGAAAGCCAGAAAGAAGTATGCCGGGATCTTTGGAAACCGGACGATCAGGGGCGACGGAAAGGACAGGGCTTTTGTTGAAAAGGTCGTCTGTCTGCTCCTGCATCTGTATTTCGGTGTAAAACTGCCGGACGCAAACGCGCCCTTCAGGCTGATGAAGTCACAGACAGTGGCCAAGTACATCGACAAGATGCCGGCAGACTACAATATTCCCAATATCATGATGACCACCTATTTTGCCTATTATAAGGAACCGATCGCATTTAAGGTGATTTCTTTCAAGCCCCGTCAGGCAGGTGTAAACTCTGTCAATATCCCGGGTATCGTCAAGATCGGCTGGAAAGCACTGGGCGACTTTCGCGACCTGAAGAGAGATATGAGATGAGGCACAATGGCAAAATATTGACGACAGCCGGCATGATCTGTACTTAATATTCCCATCGGATTTTTTCGCTTGGCTGGACATATGGATCACAGCCGCGGTCGCATCGGCTGCGATCTTTTTTTTGTGGTCAGCCGGACAACACCTTATGGGCTTACGGGAGGAGACAGAGCAAATGATCGGAGGAGCGGCAATGAATGAAAAGATCCAGAAGAACTACATAATATTTACAGCATGTATATCCGCAGGCATCATGCTCCGTTTTGTTGCCATGTCCCTGGGACATAATTATGATTTCGAGTCCTACTGTGTCGTCGGAGAGATTGCCGGCAACTTTAAGAATGTGTATGCGAATACCTATCGCTACAATTACGGACCGATATTTTTCATGATCCAGGGAACGCTGTACCGCCTGGCAAAGATCAGGCCTAACGAGTGGGTGTCAGTCTTCAGGATCCTCATGGTCTCGGTGCTGACGTCGGCGGATCTGGGGATCACTGCCTTTATCGCCCGCCGCTATTCCCTGCGGAAGGCAGCCGTCTTTTTTCTCAATCCCGTCTCGATCGTGATCACGGGCCTGCACAATCAGTTCGACAATATTGCAGTCTTCTTCGCACTGCTCAGTATCCTCTGCTACAACGAGGAGGAAGAATTCTCCGCAAAGGATCTCGGCTTTGTGGCCCTGTTCGCACTGTCTCTTACGACAAAGCACATCCTGTTCATGCTGCCGGTCTTCCTGCTGCTCAAAAAGGGCCTTCCCATGAAGAAAAAGGCACTGTATGCTTTTGTGCCGCCGATGCTCTTTTTGCTGAGCTTCGTGCCCTTTGTCATCAATAATCAGGCCGCCTTTGAGGGTGTGCGGGACAACGTTTTTCTCTATCGCTCCAAGCACAACGCGCCGCTCCTGAGCTACTTCTACGAACTCATCCATTTTCCGGAAAGACTGATCTTTCTTGTATACATCCTGATGATGATCGTGCTGGCGCTGATCGTGAGAAAATGGTCCTACGAGAAGATCGTCCTGACTTATCTGATCGCAATGGTATGCTTCTCATCGGCGGTAGCCAACCAGTATCTGGCGATTCCGATGGCCGCACTCTGCGTGCTCGATGTGGGCGTTCTAGACAAAGTCTATATGTTCTTTGTGTCGCTGTTTCTCTTGCTGGCCAAGCAGGGCATCGGCATGTACAGCAGATTTATTGCCGTGCATTATAAAGGCACGGATTTTGCCAAATTCTGCAAAGCATATATTAATAAAGGCTATACCACTGCCTGCTGGATCCTGTTTTTTGCGCTGATCTATCTGATCGTCACGGAGACAGCCGGACGCCGCAGGGATGAAAAAGAAAATACCGGATGAAAGAGGAATGGAAGATGAACAGCAGATTACCGAAGAGAGAAGAAGTGCCGGTCGAGATGACCTGGCGTCTTGAAGATATTTTTCCGGACGAAGGGATCTGGGAGCAGGAACTGCATGAGGCCGGGGAGATCGCGGCTCAGATCAGGGAATTTGAGGGCCGGCTGGGGGAGAGCGCGCACAACCTGTGCGCCGCCATGAAGCTGTACGACGAATGCACGCTGAAGCTGGACCGGATCGGCGAGTACGCCTTCATGCGCCGTGACCAGGATGCGGGCAACGCCCGCTATCAGGAGATGGAGCTCAGGTCCCAGAGTGCGCAGGTGCGGATCAGCGAGGAACTGGCTTTCCTGGAGCCGGAGATCCTCGCCATTGCGGATGATGTGATCGGGCGCTTCTACGAGGAGGAGCCTGAACTCGCGGCCTTTGAGGTCACGCTCACGGAGATCCGCCGTCTGAAGGAGCACACGCTGAGCAAGGAGATGGAGCAGCTTCTCGCCTCCGCGGGAGAGATGGCACAGACGCCCTATAACAGCTTCGGAATGCTCTCCGATGCGGACCTGAAATTCCCGCCTGTCACAGACGGCGAAGGCAATGAGATCCAGCTCTCAGGCGGCCGCTTTGTGCCTCTGCAGATGTCGGCGGACCGGGCGCTGCGAAAGGAATCTTTTGACAAATTCTATACACGCTACAGCGAATTTAAGAACACCTGGGCCGCACTCTACGACGGGCAGGTCAAGCAGCAGATCTTTTACGCCCGCGCGCGGAAATATCCGTCCGCCTTTGAAGCCGCCGTCGACGCCAATAACGTGGATCCGGCAGTTTGCGATCGCCTGATAGACAGCATTCATGCTAAATTATCGTATATGCACCGCTACGTCTCTCTCCGCAAAAAGATGCTGGGCGTGGACGAGCTGCACATGTATGACGTCTATGTGCCCATGGTCGCCGACTATGACCGCAAGTTCAGCTACGAAGAAGCCAAAGAGCTCTCCCTCAAGGCGCTGGCGCCCCTGGGAGAAGCATATCTCTCCATTGTGCGCAAGGCCTATGCGGAGCGCTGGATCGACGTCTATGAAAACGAAGGAAAGCGCTCCGGCGCCTATTCCTCCGGCTGCTACGGCGTGCATCCCTACATGCTGCTCAACTACTCGGATACGCTGGATGATGTTTTTACGCTGGTCCATGAGATGGGCCACTCCATGCATACCTGGTACTCCGACCACGCGCAGACGCATTTGAACGCCAGGTACAAGATCTTCGTCGCGGAGGTCGCCTCCACGACCAATGAGATCCTGCTTTTGGAGTACATGCTCTCCAAGGCCCGGGATCCCAGGGAAAAAGCATACCTGCTCAACCACTATCTGGAGAGCTTCAAGGGAACGGTCTACCGGCAGACCATGTTCGAGGAATTCGAGCGCAGGACCAACGCGATGGCTGAGGAGGGGACGCCCCTCACGGCGGACGCGCTCTGCGGGCTGTATCTGGAGCTGAACAAGCAATATTTTGGCAAGGACATGGTGTCGGATCCGCTGATCGCATACGAGTGGTGCCGGATCCCGCACTTCTACTACAATTTCTATGTATATCAGTATGCCACCAGCTTCTCGGCGGCCGTGGCGATCGCGCGGCGCATCCTCAAAGAGGGGGAGAGCGCGGTGAAGCCGTATCTGGCCTTCTTAAAGAGCGGCTGCACACAGGATCCGGTCAGCCTTCTGAGGATCGCGGGCGTGGATCTGTCGACTTCGCAGCCGGTGGATGAGGCGCTGGAAGTGTTCTCAGATGTGATCGCGCAGATGGAAGCGCTGCAGGAACAGATGGCGGGCGCGGCGGTACGGAATTCGGGGGAGACATCATAAGGAGTACAGAGCATGATCAAAGAATACTGGGATAAATATAAAGATGTGTTTTGGTATCTGGTTTTCGGCGTCTTTACGACGGTCGTCAACATCGTTTCCTACTGGTTCTGCGCGCATGTCCTGGGGACGAGCGTCATGGCCGCCACTGTCGTGGCCTGGGCGCTGGCGGTCTTCTTCGCCTACGTGACCAACCGAAGCCTTGTCTTCCACAGTTCGGCCGCAGGCGCCGGCGAGATCCTGAAGGAGATTGGCTCTTTCTTTGCCTGCAGACTGGGGACGGGCGTTGTCGACTGGGTGATCATGTTTGTCTTCGTGACGGTGCTCCATTTCGATGACATGATCATCAAAATACTGGCGAACATCATTGTGATCGTACTCAACTACGTCCTGAGCAAATTCGTGATCTTTAAATGAACCCGGCCGCGAGGCCTGCTCCAGGATATGGAAAGGCTGAGCAGCGCTAAAGATTTCCTGCCGTTGAAAGAATATTATGACAATACTACTGATTATTTACACACTGGCGCTCGCAGCGCTGAACGGGATCCGGATCTTTGACAGCACCTACTGGTATGACGAGATGTTCTCGATCAAGCTGATCCGCCTGCCGGTCCCGGAGCTCTTGGCGGAAACGGCGGCCGACGTGCATCCGCCGCTCTATTATCTGATCCTCAAAGGGATCTGCCACTTTGCCGGCGAATCCGGCCCTGTGCTGCACGCGGCGTCTCTGCTTCCCTACCTGCTGGTCCTGGTGCTGGCCCTGACGGTGATCAGCAAGCGCTTCGGCAGGAGCGCGGCCTTTCTCTTTGTCACGCTGGCGTCCCTCCTGGCCAGTTCGGTGAAGTTTAATGTAGAGATACGCATGTACGCCTGGGTCGTTCTCTTTGTCCTTTTGAGCTATCTGTCGCTCTACGCGATCCTCTACAAAAACCGGCCCATTTACTACGGGATCTTCATCCTCTCGTCGCTGGCGGCGGCATATACCCACTATTATGCGCTGATCGCGGTGGCCTTTCTCTATTTTGTGCTCATGCTCTATGCGCTCATTGCACGCAGAGAGATCCTGGGCAGAGTCGTGCTCACCTGGATCCTGACGGCGGCCGGATATCTGCGGTGGCTTATGGTGCTCCTTCAGACCTTCGGCAGGACCTCGGAAGGGTGGTGGATGAAGTGGATGCCCAAATACAAAGACTCGCTTCCCGCGATCTTTGAGGGAAAGCATGACTGGATCCTCTTCTATATTTTTGCAGCGGTGCTCACCGTTACGGTGATCTGCCGCATCGCGGAGATCGCAGCGGGAAAGAAGATCCTCCCTGAGCGGTCCGGTGACGGGACCGGCGCAGATCCCGGAAAGGAACTGGTCTTTCTCCTTGCGGGCGCGGCGTCCGTATTCGGGACCATTGCGGTCGGAGTCGGGGTGTCGCACCTCTTCCGGCCTATGTATTTTGACAGATATATCTACACGGCGGCAGTGTGTGCCTGGCTGATCCTCTCGGCGGGGCTCTCCGGACTGAGGGTGCGCGGCGCAGCGCTGCTGGCCATAGCGGTGACGATCTTTGTCTGTTACTGCGGATACTTCAACTACACGGAGATCTACAGACAGGACACAAAGGACGCGGCCTGGACGGAGGCGTCGGTGCAGTGCATCGCCGACATCAGCGGGAGAACGGATACGCCGACCCTTACGGACAAGGACACGGACATCCGCATTCTGGCCTTCTTCCCTCACGACTACAGGAATAAGCTGGAGATTCGTGACGGGCTTGACGCCGGGGAGCTCGTCGGAGGCGGCGAGATCGAAAAGGGAAAAGAGTACTGCCTGGTGGCTTCGCGGGAACTGACTGCGGAAGAAGTGCAGGACCTTGCGAAGAACGGGATCACCTGCACGCCGGTCAGGCCGGAGCTGTTTAAGGACGACCCCGACCGGGGCGGCTTTCTGGGGGACCTGGATGTCTGGATCTATGACCTGAACAAGTGATCCCGGGCCTCGGGACTTATAGATACCGATTCACCGATTTCATGAGGAAAGGAGAGCAACCATGAGCAAGAAGATTTTGCAGCTGATCAGCGGAGATTTCGAAGACCTGGAAGTCTGGTATCCCGTCTACAGGTGCAGGGAAGAGGGCTGGCAGGTGGACTTTGCCGCCGAGAAGCCCGGCCTCTATCACGGCAAGTACGGCGTGCCCTGCGAGGTGGCGCTCAGCTTTAAGGACCTTGATCCCGACGATTACGACGGACTGCTGGTGCCCGGCGGATGGGCGCCCGACAAGCTCCGCCGCTTCCCGGAAGTCCTCGATCTCGTGCGCAGGATGAACGCCGACGGCAAGGCGATCGGCGAGATCTGCCACGCCGGCTGGGTCCTGATCAGCGCCGGCATCCTGCACGGCAAGAGAGTGACCAGCACACCCGGCATCAAAGATGATATGACCAATGCCGGCGGCATCTGGGTGGATGAGGAGACCGTAGTGGACGGAAATATCGTCTCCGGAAGAAGACCTCCGGATCTGCCGTCCTACGCGAAGGCGTTCATCAAAGTGGTGAACGAGAGAAGCTGAGCGCGCTGACACTGCTTTGACAAAGGCCTCCGAACGGAAGGGATTCCCACTTTGATCTCAGGTAAAAAAGGCAGCAGGCTTTTGACGGACACGATCCGCGAGATCCTGCACACCAAGAAGCGCTTTCTGTCGCTGTTTGTGATGAGCCTTCTGGCGGTCGGCTTTCTGGCCGGCCTTCGCATGACGGCGCCGGACATGCAAAATACTGTGGACCATTACTACGACCGCCAGAACTTTATGGACTTGCGGCTTATCTCCATGCTCGGACTGACGCAGGACGACCTGCAGGCGGTCTCACAGGCGCCGGGCGTGCTCGATGCGGAGGGAAGCTATATTTTTGATGCCCTGGCGGGAGAGGAGAGCGTCTCCGTCTTCCCGGTTCCGCAGAGGATCAACCTGCTGGACCTGACCGAGGGGCGCCTGCCGCAGTCACCGGACGAGTGCGTCACCGAGGTCAAAATATTGGAGGCCCTCCACAAACAGATCGGCGATACGATCACCATCGATACGAAGGAATCCTTTAACGGCGCGCTGGAGGAGGACCCGCTGGCACAGAGCGGCACAGAGAAGTCGACCAAACACACGTATACGATCGTGGGGATCGCGCGCAGCCCTCTCTATATCTCCCGTACGAGGGGCACATCTACGGTGGGCAGCGGGAATCTCACGGGATACGTGGTCCTGCCGCGGGAGTGCTTTACAAGGAATGTCTTCTCGACCATCTACCTGAGGATCGAGGGACTGGCGGAGCTCAACTGCTACCGGGACGACCGGTACGAGAAGGCAGTGGACGACTTTGTCGAGAAGCTTAAGCCGCTGGCGAAGGAGCGCGCGAAGATCCGGCGCCGGCAGGTCTCGGAGGAGGCGGCTTTCACGGACATGCTGTCCGCGATCATCTCGGGGCTGGCGGAGTCGGGAAATTCGGACGCGGAGGTCCTCTCCTCGATCGGAACCTCCAACGGAGAGTGGTACATGCTGGGCCGCGATACGATCCGCAGCTATGTGGAATTCGGCTCGGACTCAGACCGCATGAGCGATCTGGCGGA
>CACXGR010000008.1 GCA_902767235.1 uncultured Lachnospiraceae bacterium
CCTCTCAAAGGCGTCTCCGCCGTACCTGCCGGTCCTTCTGTCCTCCTGCAGGCTCAGGTATTCGGGGTCCGCGGCGATCATATCCCAGGCCTCCAGATACACGAGGGGACTCCTGCATCCGTTCAGGAACTGCTTTTTGAGGAAGTTCCATCGCCCCGCGCTCCCGGGAGCGTATTCGGGCAGAAGCTGCAGCATCATCCAGGCGATCCGCCAGTCTGACGGGTTCTTTCTGTAGCGCTCTCTGAGGATCCTGCCCACCCGGGGCGTGATGATATCCGCGTCGTGATAAGCCAGTGCCGTCAGGAACTGCCGATAGCAGTATTCGATCTCCGGCTCCCCTTTGTACTGGGTGTAGCTCATCTCCAGCACTTCGTCCGGGCCGACGCCGGCCAGCTTGCGGCGGACGCTCTCCAGCTCCATCACCGCGTTGTGGATCCGATTCTCCATAAGCATGAGCTGCGCGGCATAGAGCCTCGGCAGGACGCTGTCTCTTCTTAGGAAAGTGAGTCTTCTGATGAGTTCATCCGCCTGCCTGAGCCATTCTCCTTCGTCGATCCCGCTCTTTTCTCCCTGTGCCTGTCTGGCCCATCCCAGATGCAGCCGCTCGTAGTGGCGCATCATCTCCAAAAGAGCCCTGCGGCTCTCTCTTTCCTGCCTGATGCGCTGATCCGACTTTCTTCTGTACACGATCTCCACCGGGATCCGGATCTCCTGATAAGGGGAGCGGAGTGTGATCCGCCCGAAGTTCCGGCCCGCATGGAGCTTGTGCTTCTCCACCCTGTAGCTGAAAACACAGGCGTCGCCGATAAAGTCCCCTCCCTCCACGCAGGAGACCGAAGGGCTCAGAAAACTGCCTGACAGGATCACTTTCAGTTTCGTAAAGCCCCAGCCGCGCCTTCGGATCACAAGCCGGTATTCCGAGGCGTTTGCCGGACTTCTGTAGGCGCTGCTGATATCGAGGATCTCCGTCTTGATCTCTTTGACATCTGTCAGGTACTCCACCGGATCCTTCCCGCAGGCCGCGATCAGGAATTCCTCCACGTTCTGCTCATTTCCCGGATAGCGGGACAGGCCTCTGTAGAGCATCTGCTCTTCTTTGGTTACCAGCGACTCCTGAAATTCCTTTTTGTAAAAGAGCTTGACCGCGCTTCCCCAGTCCTCGTCCGCCAGGGTCAGAAATCTGGCCGCGGCGGTATTTTGACTCGAGATCTCCTGCACCTGCTTCCCCTCGATCTGCGGCATGACCGCCTCTGCCCTGAAGGGAAGCTTATACTCCCCGCGGTTGGAGACGATCCCTATGGTCCCCTCCTCGCAGTCTCCGTCCCTCATGGAACGGGCATCAAAGCGCCAGCTGATCCGATCCGGGTTCTCCGCAAAGCTGTCTCTGCGCAGCTGCATGCGGAAGCTGTCCGATGTGAGAAATCCGATGACAGAGATGCCGGGCGGTCCCGCCACCACAAACTGTCCCTCCGCCACACCGCCGGGCCTGACCCGGATCATGATCTGATCCGGCGTGATGCTCAGTCCCTTGTCAGAAATATTAAATTCTTCACCGGCCATATTGGCAGCAGTATATAACTCGCGATATCCCATGTCACTTCCGCTCCGCAGTCAATAGTTTCCCAATATATGCCATTATAGCACAGAGGCGCCGCCCCAAGAAATGTTTCTCGGGGCGGCGCCTCAAATCCCAATTCTATCCGATCATTCTTCGGACTCTGTCTTCTCTTCCTTGCTCTCCTTTGTGAGCATCAGCATGATCTCGTTGGATCTTGCGATGAAGCCGGCCATGTCCTCACCGGAAAGGGGTGCGTTCTGAATCTGCGCCAGATCATAGAGCTGCCTGCAGATCAGCTTCACATTCTTGTCTTCTTCGTGCTCCATGACGTATTTGACGAGCGGGTGCTTGGCGTTGAGAATGAGGGTCTGTCCCTCCTTGGCCCAGCTGTCCATGCCAAGGCCCATGCCGGAGGCCGCATACATCTTCATCATGTCCGCCATTCTGCGGCTCTGCTCATTCACTGTCAGAAGGGAGGCAGTCTTCTTGTCCCTGAGGTTCTCAAGTCTGACGCCCAGCTTGTCGTTCTTGACCGCTTTGCGGATCATCTTCTCGAGCTTCTCGGACTCTTCCTTGAGCGTCTCTCCTGCTTTCTTGCCCGTGCGGGACTTCAGGGCGTCCTGAATGTCCGCGTCAATCCTTGCGAAGTGCAGTCCCTCGTTCTTGGCTTCCAGCTGCTGGATGAAGGGCTGGTCAATGGTGTGGTCGAGGATGAACGCCTGCATCTTGTTGTCGCGGAACATGCGGATATACTGGCTCTGCTGCTGGGGATCCGTCACGTAGTAGATCGTGTGATCCACTGCTTCTTCCTCTTTCTCTTTTTTGTCCTCTGCGGCGCCTTCTGCCGAGCCTTCGCCGGGCTCCACGACCTCGGCCTCGACCTTTTCGCCGTTCTCGTCAGTGGCTGTGCCGGTCTCTTTTTCCTCCGCCTCCGGATCGATCCTGTTGACATTGAGCGCTTCCGGTGTGGTCAGGTACTTGCCGTCCAGATCCTTGAACAGGATGTAGTCGGTCATCCTTGTGCAGAACTTGTCGTCGCGAAGGCATCCGTACTTGATGAAGGGACTGATGTCATCCCAGTACTTGTCATAGTTCTCTTTGTCGGTCTTGCACATGCCGGCGAGCTTATCCGCGACCTTCTTGGTGATGTAATCGCTGATCTTCTGGGCGAAGCCGTCGTTCTGAAGCGCGCTTCTCGACACGTTCAGAGGAAGGTCGGGGCAGTCGATCACGCCCTTGAGCAGCATCAGGTACTCGGGGATGACTTCTTTGATATTGTCGGCGATGAACACCTGATTGTTGTAGAGTTTGATCACGCCCTCCGCGGACTCATACTCGAGGTTGATCTTGGGGAAATAGAGGATGCCCTTGAGATTGTAGGGGTAATCCATGTTCAGGTGGATCCAGAAGAGGGGCTCCTTGTAGTCCCTGAAGACCGTCCTGTAGAACTCCTTGTACTCCTCCTCGGTGCACTCGCTGGGATTCTTGCCCCAGAGCGGGTGCGTGTCGTTTAAAAGCACGGGACGCCTGCGGATCTTGAGCTTCTTCTCCGCCGGTTCCTTGTCGTCTTCCTTCTTCTCGGGCTCGATGACTTCGATGACGACATCGTCGGGCCTTCTCTCAGACTCTTTGATCGTCTCTGTCTCGCTCGTGTCCTTCTCAGAGAGGTAGATCTCCGTGGGCATGAAGGAGCAGTACTTATTGATCACTTCCTGTGCCTTGTAGTAGTTGGCAAATTCCAGGCAGTCCTCCGTCAGGTGCAG
>CACXGR010000009.1 GCA_902767235.1 uncultured Lachnospiraceae bacterium
CAGATGGTATTACGGTAACCTGACCTGCTTCTCCCAGGAGCACATGCAGACATTCGGTTACCTTTGCTCCATGCTCCCTCTCTGCAAAGAGCTCTATGCGGACGACCCGGATAAGATGGCAGAGTCCATGGACACGTACAGAACATTCTTCAACACAGAGCCTCAGCTCGGCGCCATTATCGTCGGTGTTACGGCAGGTCTTGAAGAAGCAAGAGCAAACGGCGCAGAAGACGTAGACAGCGAGACCATCAATGGTCTTCGTGCAGGTCTGATGGGCCCCATCGCAGGTATCGGTGACTCTTTGGTAGTCGGTACGGTCATCCCGATCCTGCTCGGTATCGCAATGGGTATGTCCGGCGGCGGATCCCCCATGGGCGCGATCTTCTACATCGTAGTATGGAACCTGTTCGCATACTTCGGAATGCGCTTCCTGTACTTCAAGGGCTATGACATGGGTACCAAAGCCGTCGAATTCCTTGTCGGCGATATCGGTACTGCGATCCGTGAGGCAGTTACAACCCTCGGCGGTATCGTCATCGGTGCTGTTTCCGCCACATGGGTATCTGTAAAGACGAGTTTTGCTCTTTACAACGAGGCAGGCGAAGCTTACATGGTCCTTCAGGAAAAGCTTGACAGCGTATTCCCCGGACTCCTTACCGCGATCTTCGTTATCTTCTGCTGGTGGCTGATGGCCAAGAAGCGCTTCAGCCCTCTGAAGGTCATGGGCCTTCTGGTCGTGATCGCATTCGTCGGCGTTCTGGTCGGTTTCTTCAACCCCGGTCTGTCTTATTGATCAGGCGGTTTCGGAACTTCGAAAACTCACAAAAGAGGAGGGGGATCCCGCCGGGATCCCCCTTATTTCATTAAACAGGTCGTGAAAGGATGAACAATGGCCCAGCTCAGCAAAAAGGAACTGCTCGAGGAAGCAAAAAAACAGTCTGAAATGCTTGAACGGATCGGCAGATGGAGGACCTATTCCATGGTGGTATCCGCGATCGGCGTCGTTGTCGCCTACATGGGATTTACCGGCAGCTTTTATCCGGTCATTGTAGGGGCAGCCGGTGTTGTGATCATCCTGGCCGGCCTCGGATTTGCGGCTTTCTGCAATTTCGGGATCCGGACCGGCAGGGAGAATGTTGAGAGGATCCTGAACGCTGCTCAAAAGAGCGAATGATCTTTCAGAGTCTGTATTTGGAGGAAAGCATATTATGGTGAGATTTCAGGTATTGTGCAGTCTCGAGGAGGGACTGGACATCAAAAGTGCCGGTGAATTTGTCAAAGAAGTGATCAAAAGTGAAGGCAGAGTGACAATTCGGAATGGACAAAGGGAAGGTGACGCCAAGCTGATCTTCAATGTCATGAGTCTGAACATCAAAAAAGGAGATCTTCTTGAGTTCTCTGTTGAAGGCGCGAATGAAGCAGAAGATGCGGCGTCTCTGGAAAAATACGTGAGAGAGCATTTATGACCGGACGGCCGAAAGAAAGACCACTCTTCGAAAAGGAAGAGCGGTTTTTTTATTGTTTTATTCCGGCGGATTTATGTTAGTATTTTACTATGTCAATATGAACCGGAGACCGCAAGGAGCAAGAGGGAGGATGTGGAAGGGCAGAACCATGACCTGAGCCTCACCGAGGAGATGATGATCACTTTCCGGGAGGGAAAAGAACCGCTGGGTTACTTCTATGCGGACAGGAGCGGAAAATGATTTCGGAGTGCTGAACGGAGGCTGCACATGAAAGCTATGAACCTGTATTTTCTGACCCGGGAGACAGAAGGAGAGAATTTTTCCGGACTCGTACAGGAACTGTCGGGAAGAGTCCGGTACAAAGAATACAGCAGGCATGAGGCGCAGTCGCTTCGCATGCTGACAGAGCTGCTCATACCGTATCTGATCAAAGGGACGGCGGATACAGGCAGAAACTGGGTCAACTGTCTGGACGGATTCCACTTTTCCTATACGATCGCGCATATCAGCAAGGAATTTGATCTGCTCAAGATCTCTGCGGATGGGAAAAGTGTTCTGAATATTGAGCTGAAAAGCGAGGACATCGGAGAGGACAGGATCCTCAAACAGCTCATGCAGAACCGATATTATCTCACCCATATAAGCGGCAGCATTTATTCCTTCACATATGTGATGGAGACCAATACACTCTATTATCTCAATGATAAGGGACATATGAGGACCTGTGATCCGGATCTTCTTGCGTCGGTGCTGCAAAAACCCGCTTTTGTACAATATGTGGAGAAAGATCTGGACCTGTACTTCAGAGCGGCGGATTACCTGATCGATCCGGTGACCGTACCGGAAAAATATCTTCAGGGGAACTACTTTCTGACCAACCAGCAGGCGGAGTTCAAGAGAAAGATCCTGGAGACGCTCCGTGTGAGCGGCGGCAGTGAGAAGGCACCCGTTATCGTCGTGGAGGGCGGCGCTGCTACAGGAAAGTCCCTGCTCTTATATGACCTGGCGATGGAACTGTCCAAAAAGAAGAGGGTGCTCTTTTTGTACGGCGGGAAGCTCTCCGAGGGGCACCGGGTCATCGATGAGAGACTGAAACACGTGGACATCTTTTCCGCCGCAGAGGAGGGCATAAGCGGAGACTATGCCTTTGCGCTGTTTGACGAAGCCAACCGGGCGGAGCCCGATGCCCTGGTGCGGATACTGGATTACCTGGCAAGCGGCAATATCCCCTGCATTCTGGCCTGCGATCCGAATATCCTGGTCAAAAAAAACAGGGAGGGAAAGGGAACGACGGAACTGATCCGGGAAGCGGGGACACGCTCACTGGAGTTTACCGGCAATATCCGGGTAAACAGGCCGGCCTATCTGTTCCTTAGGGCCATGATGCAGCCCAGGGAGATCCATTCCCGGCAGGACTTTGACTGCATCGACGTGCTCTACGCCGCCAACCGGCAGGAGGCGGAGGTGATCCTCGCCTATTACAGGGAGGACGGCTTCTCGCAGCTTGTGCTTTCCGGCAGCGAACAGGGACCGGAAGCAGATCTGAATATAGAGGACATGGCGGGGCAGGATCACGGCCGCCTCATCGTGGTCCTCGATTCCGGCTTTTACTACGATGAAGATATGCACCTGCAGGTGTCGGGAGATCACGCGCCGGAAAGGCTGTCTCTTATGTATGAGGGAATCTCCCGCACAAGGGAGAGACTCTGCGTGCTGGTCGTCGGAAATGAAGCGCTGTTCACGCAGATCCTGTCTGTCAGAGAGAGGTAATGGATAGAGAGAACGGATTTATGGATCAAAACCTTGAAAACAATAAGCAGTTTGACGGCAGAATATCCCTGCTCCGGTATTTTCTGAGGGGCAGCATCGGGACATTCTCGCTGAGCGTACTCTTTGCGGCAGCCGTATCCTTTCTGGATATGCTGCTGCCCAGGATCATCAGCTTTACAGTAGATAGTGTGATCGCCGATCAGGCGCCGGATCTTCCGGCGTCTGTTTTGGCTTACCTCAAGATGGCCGGCGGCGTGGAAATGCTGCGCAGATATCCGGCTGTGATCGCGGCGGCGGTGACCGGCGTCGCTCTGACGGCGGCGGTGTGCCGATATCTCTTCCGCTATCTGAACGAAGTGGCTGTAGAGCGCTTTGTCAAGCGCATGCGCGACAACCTGTATGCCAAAATACAGCGGCTCCCTTACGCCTGGCACAGTGCCAACAGTGCAGGCGATATCATCCAGCGGTGCACGTCAGACGTGGAGACGATCAAGGTCTTTGTGTCGGAACAGCTCACTTCCCTGGTCAGGGTCGCGGTGCTGATCGTCCTGGCGGTGAGCTTCATGGCCATGATCAACCTGAGGATGACGGCGGCTGCATCCCTGTTCATACCGACGGTGATCGGCTATTCGCTCTTTTTTCACGCGAAGATCGCCGACGCCTTTGAGAAGGCGGACACGGAAGAGGGCAAGCTCTCCGCCATCGCCCAGGAGAATCTCACCGGCGTGAGAGTGGTGCGCGCATTCGGAAAGGAACAGTACGAGAGGGATCGGTTTGAGAAGCAGAATGCCTATTATACCGGCTTCTGGATCCGTCTCATGAGGATACTGTCGCTCAACTGGGTCACCGGCGATGTGATGACCGGCCTCCAGTATCTTCTGGTGAACGTCATGGGCGCCGTCTTCTGTATCCGGGGCAGCATTACGGCAGGCCAGTTTATCGCTTTTGTCTCCTACAACAGTCTCCTGATCTGGCCGGTCAGGTCTTTGGGCCGCGTGATCGCAGAAATGAGCAAGGCGGGCATATCGCTGGACAGACTCCTCTACATCATGAACGCGGAGGAGGAGCGGGACCCGGCGGACGCGCTGACTCCGCCTATGGACCGGGAGATCCGGTTCGAGCATGTCTCTTTTGGCTATGGCGGCGCCAAGGAAGAAGCGCTGTCGGACATCACCTTTTCCATTCCGGCGGGTTCCGTCGTCGGCATTCTGGGCGGCACCGGTTCTGGCAAATCAACGCTCATGTACCTTCTTGAAAAGCTCTATCCCATTCCTGAGGGAAAGGGAAGGATCACGATCGGCGGCGTCGATCTTGCGCAGATCAAGGGCGCATGGGTCAGGGAAAATATAGGAATGGTCCTGCAGGAGCCCTATCTCTTCTCGCGTTCCATCGAGGACAATATCGCGATCAGCCTGGATGGGCCATCCTCCGGAGAAGCCGGCGCGCCTGTAAAGAGGAATGCGGGATACCGGCGGGAGGAGATCCGAAGAGCCGCCGGAACGGCGGATCTGATCGATACGGTGGACAGATTTCCTTCGGGTTTTGATACCTTTGTCGGGGAGCGGGGCGTGACCCTGTCCGGCGGACAGAAGCAGAGGACGGCGATCGCACAGATGCTGGTCAGAAAATGTCCGGTCATGATCTTTGACGACTCCCTGTCCGCGGTTGACGCAGAGACGGACGCCAGGATCAGGGCGGCGCTCCGCAGAGATACAAAAGGGGCGACAGTGATCCTGATCGCGCACAGGATCACCACGATCATGCATGCGGACAAGATTCTGGTCATGGAGAAGGGAAAGATCCTGGAGAGCGGCACGCACGAGGAACTTTTGCAACAGAAAGGGCTGTACAGAAAGATCTATGATCTTCAGATGGCCGGAAGTGAAGTATTGGAGGGCGGCGATGAAGAATGAGAACAAGAACGTGACCCTCCCCCTGTTCGGGATCCCGAAACTGATCCCTTATCTGAAGCCTTACAGGAGCAGAATGATCCGGATGGTCCTTTTGGCGCTGGTATGCAGCATCATCGACGTATCCTATCCGCTCTTCGGGCGGTACGTGCTGGACCACTTTGTGGCAGACGGAACGCTGGAGGGACTTCCTCTGTTCATGATCCTGTATCTGGCTGTTCTGGCCTTTCAGTCTGTTATCAACGACAGGACCATGGTCGACTCGGGGACAGTGGAGATGTCCGTGGACAGAGATCTGAGAAACCGGGCTTTTGATCATATCCAGACGCTGTCCTTTTCCTATTTTAACTGCAACAGCGTCGGATACATACACGCGAGAGTGATGAGTGATACCGGCAAGATCGGCGAGGCGGTCTCCTGGAGGATGATGGACTGCATCTGGAACGGGTCTTACATACTCTTCGCCATTGTGGTCATGCTCTTTACGGAATTTCATCTCGCGGTCTGGATGATCGTTCTGCTGGCGGCGGCGGGAATTCTGATCACGGTCTTTCAGAGCAAACTTGTCAGTGTGAACCGGCAGATCCGCGAGTGGAACGCCAAGATCACCGGAGATCTCAGCGAAGGGATCACCGGCGCCGGGACGATCAAGCTTCTGGGGATCGGGGAGAAGATGCAGGCCGAGTTTGAAGAGGACACCGAGGCCATCCGCAGGGATTCCGTGCGGGCTGTCCGGTATTCCGCCATGCTGATCTCCACTGTGACACTGATGTCATCCATTGCGCTGGCGGTGGTCCTGTGGCAGGGACAGGGACTCACCCGGGAGGGCATCATCCGCATCGGAACGCTTTCCGTATTTGTCTCCTATGCGGTGGGCATGGTGGAGCCCCTGCAGTTCATCATTCAGAACATTTCGGGCTTCATCGCCATACAGGTCAACATCGAGAGGCTGACCAACCTTCTGGCTGAGCCGGCAGAGGTGGCGGACACCCCCGAAGTGATCGAGCGGTACGGGGACAGCTTCCATCCGAAATATGAGAACTGGGAAAAGCTGGAGGGAGATATTGAGTTCCGGGATGTGACCTTCCGCTATCCGGACGGAGAGGAGAATGTCCTGGAGCACTTCAGCCTCAAGGTGCCGCGGGGCCAAAACATAGCCATCGTCGGCGAGACAGGTGCCGGAAAGTCCACGCTGGTCAATCTGGTATGCCGCTTCTACGAGCCGACGGAAGGCGTGCTCCTCATCGACGGAAGGGATGCCAGGGAGAGATCTCAGCTCTGGCTTCACAGGAATCTGGGATATGTGCTGCAGACGCCGCATCTCTTTTCGGGTTCTGTTCGCGACAACCTCCGTTACGGAAGGCCGGAGGCCTCCGACGACGAGATCATGAAGGCCTTGGAAATGGTGTCCGCAAGAGAGATCGTGGAGTGCATGGGGGGGCTGGACAGTGAAGTCGGCGAGGGAGGAAACCGCCTCTCCACAGGAGAGAAGCAGCTGCTCTCTTTTGCCAGAGCGCTTCTCGCCGATCCAAGGCTTCTGATCCTGGACGAAGCCACTTCCTCCGTCGATACCCTGACGGAGAAGGCAATCCAGAATGCGATCCGCGTGGTCACCCGGGGAAGGACTTCTTTCGTCATCGCCCACCGGCTCTCAACCATTGTCAGCGCGGACCTGATCCTGGTGGTCAGGGACGGCAAGATCGTCGAGCGGGGAGAGCACAGTGAGCTTTTGAAAAAGAGAGGCAGTTACTACAGCCTTTATAAAAGACAGTACGAGGAGAGCATACTGGGGTGAGAAATGCTGCGGGCGGCGCACTGCGCCGCCCGTATTTAATATGTATCGCGCAGACTGCGGATCCGAAGTCTTCTCTGAAGATCAGCGGCATCCGCGAAAGAGCCGCGCCGGATGTCACTCTTTTGAAGGGTGACCAGGTACGGTTCTCTGCGGACCATGGAGAAGTAGTTGTCACTGAAGACCGCGTCGGCATCGTCGAAGTCCAGCTCCACGAAAGCCGCGAAGCATTCCGACTGAAGGAGGATCTCGAAGGCGGAGCCGTCCTTCGTCTCGCAGACTCTGGCGGAGATCGAAGGCTTTGGCAGATCCAGATGCTTGTAGGGCACAATGGTCTCCACGGATTCGGATACGGTGCCGTCGTCGAAGCGCACCGAAGAAACGATGATGCAGTTCTCCCCGGTAGGAGACGGGAGATCCTGGAAGGAGGAAGCAGCTTCCTCATCGGACCTTTCGTCTGCTGAGCTGCCCGCGGCGGGATCCGGCTCCGGACCGCGAAGGAAGAAATTCTGCACGGTGGAAGTACCGCCAAAGAGCGAATCCGGCACCGACTCCGGAATACGGGTCAGTTCCGCGGAAATGTCGAGACGGAGCACATCCCGGGCACTGAGCGCAGGGATCGTCCCCGTGCACTTCTTAACAAGGAGCGGCCGCAGATCCATGGTCAGTATCTGGATCTGCGCCTCAAAGCG
>CACXGR010000010.1 GCA_902767235.1 uncultured Lachnospiraceae bacterium
CTGTCGCTCCGGTCGTCCCAGGTCTCCCGGATCAGGTGCCTCCGGTTGGAAGTCGCGTAGATCAGGACATTGTCGGGCTTTGTCTCCAGCCCCCCCTCGATGACTGCCTTCAGATACTTGTATTCAATCTCGAATTCCTCAAAGGACAGGTCGTCCATATAGATGATGAAGCGGTAATTGCGGTTCTTGATCTCCGAGATGATCCTCTGAAGGTCCTTGAACTGGTGCTTGTAGACCTCGATCATCCTCAGTCCCTGGCTGTAATACCGGTTCAGCACCGCCTTGATGCTGGTGGATTTTCCCGTTCCGGCGTCGCCGTAGAGCAAAACATTGTTGGCCATCCGTCCCTGGACAAACGCCTCTGTGTTGGCGATCAGTTTCTGCTTCTGCAGCTCATAGCCGACCAGGTCCTCCAGCTGCACGTCGCTGGTGGCCGTGATCGGGATCAGAAATTCCTCCTGCTCATTCTGTTCTCTCTTATTGAGGTCATTTACCCGGAAGGCTTTGTTGAGGCCGAATTTTCCCACGCCGTAGTCCTTGTAAAAGCCGGTGATGATCTCATACAGCTTCCTCACGGATTCCTCCGTCGCGCCGGCGCTGCCCCTGCCTTCCTCTGCAGCCTTGCGCACCTGATCCGTCACCGATTCAATCGAGGCGCTTAGTTCCTGCACCTTTTCGCTGACGCTGCGGTTAAAAACGCGCTCCGGCTTTCCGACGGCCGTGTATTCCTCAATGATGTGAAAGCAGCTGATCCCCAGTCCCGCCTCGATCCGGCTGAAATCATAATTGAACAGCTCCATAAAGATTCCGAAATCATTGAGGGCAAAGGTGTTGACACTGCCGTCATTGGCGCCCACTTTCTCAGACACCAGTGTGAAAGGCGTCTCCGTGGTAGCGATCAGATAGGCCAGGTAATTGTGCCACAGGTTTTTGTTGAAACCGTACTTGGTCGCCACGTCCAAAAGCCGGTGGATCTGTTCGTAGATCTCGCTGATCACGTTCTCCTTGTCGTAATCTCCTTTGTCAAACCGGCGGCAGATCTCTGCCAAGTCATGCAGAATGCTGTCTTTTGCCACATCCCTGTAAATGATCAGTCTGGAAGTAAGACGGTACATAGATGTCCACGCTCCTTATCCGAATCCTCGTTTTTTTTCCGATGATTGCATTATACACGAAATCCGTCGGACCGGGCTGTTTTTCCTGTATTTTAGGAAGATTCGACCACCTGTGCCGTGCGGTTCTTCTTTCCCCAAACTGCATCAAAAAAAACTTCCTATTGAAACAGGCTATGCGATATAATAGTGGATAGTTTTTTATTCATGCTATAAAGAGAGGTGGTCATCTATGCGGATCGGATTTGATAACAGCAAATATCTCAAGACCCAGTCGGAACACATCAGAAAGCGCATCGCCAAGTTCGGCGGCAAGCTCTACCTGGAATTCGGCGGCAAACTTTTTGACGACTATCACGCCTCCCGCGTGCTGCCGGGGTTCGAACCGGACTCCAAGATCACGATGCTCTGCGAGCTCAAGGACCAGGCGGAGATCGTGGTCGCCATCAACGCGGCCGACATCGAGAAGAACAAAGTCAGAGGCGATCTGGGCATCACCTACGACGAGGATCTCCTGCGTCTGGTGGACGCCTTTACCAACCACGGTCTCTATGTGGGCAGCGTTGTGCTGACGCGCTTTGCCAACCAGCCTTCCGCTGTTGCCTACGAGAAAAAGCTCCAGTCTCTGGGGCTCAAAGTATACAGGCACTATCCGATCGAGGGCTATCCCGTTGATATTCCGCTGATCGTCAGTGAGGACGGATACGGACGGAATGACTATATCGAGACCACCCGCCCTCTCGTCGTCGTCACGGCGCCCGGACCCGGCAGCGGCAAGATGGCCACCTGCCTCTCCCAGCTCTATCACGAAAACAGGCGCGGCGTCAAAGCGGGGTATGCCAAGTTCGAGACCTTCCCGGTCTGGAACCTTCCGCTCAACCATCCCGTCAATCTCGCCTATGAAGCGGCGACAGCCGATCTCGACGACGTCAATATGATCGACCCCTACCACTACGACGCCTATAAAGAGACCTGCATCAACTACAACCGCGACGTGGAGGTCTTCCCTCTTCTCAACGCGATCTTCGAAAAGATCTACGGCGAGTCTCCTTACAAGTCTCCCACGGACATGGGCGTCAACATGGTCGGAATGTGCATCAGCGACGACGAAGTCTGCAAGAAGGCGGCCCGCCAGGAGATCATCCGGCGTTACTACGACGCGATGTGCGAATACCGCAAGGGAAATGCCGATGTCGATCCGGTCCGCCGCATTGAGCTGCTCATGAGGAAGTCCCACATTGACGCCTCCGAGAGGCCGGTCATCATGGCAGCCAACCTCAACGCCGAAAAGACGGGTGCGCCCGCCGCTGCTATGGAGATGGCGGACGGCACTATTTTGACAGGCCGCACTTCGGAGCTTTTGGGTGCCTCCTCCGCTCTCCTTCTCAACGCCCTCAAAAGTCTGGCGGGCGTGGAAGACAGCATCAAGCTGATCAGTCCGCAGATCATCGAGCCCATCATGGAGATGAAGATCGATCACCTGGGAAGCGACAACACCTCTCTTCTGCACCTGAACGAGCTTCTCATCGCGCTGGCCATCGCAGGCGTCACGGATCCCAATGCCAAAGCCGCCATCGACCAGCTCGAGAACCTGAAGGGACTGGAGGTCCACTCCTCCGTCATCCTCAGCCAGATCGATTCCGGCGTATTCAAGAAGCTGGGGGTCAACCTCACCTGCGAGCCGCACTACGAGAGCAACAAACTGTACCATAAGTAATTCACTTATTGCTGCTTCCTTCTTGTTCATTCCGGAATATGGAATCCCTGCCGGATTTATGATAGGATGAAAAAGGATATTGGCGTGCGCCGGAGCCTGCGGTCCGCAATCCCGTCTGTTCACGTGCACGCAGAAACATATAGATCAGGGTATAGGAGGGCAAACTTATGAAACCTTATGCATTCGGTGTCGACATCGGCGGCACGACCATCAAGATGGGATTCTTCTCCTCGGACGGCAAGTTCATCGATCACTGGGAGATCCCGACCCATACGGAGAATAACGGAGAGAAGGTACTCCCCGATATCGCCCGTTCCATCAAAAAGAAACTCAAAGACAACAGCATCACGCTCGACGACCTTGAAGGAGTCGGTGTCGGCGTGCCCGGTCCCGTTCTCTCCGACGGCGTCGTCAACAAGTGCGTCAACCTCGGCTGGGGCGTCGTGGATGTCCGCAAAAAGCTCTCCTCCCTTCTGGATGGTGTATATGTAGAAGTCGGAAATGACGCCAACGTTGCTGCTCTGGGAGAGCAGTGGAACGGCGGCGGCAAGGGCCACGACAATGTCGTAATGGTCACCCTGGGCACCGGTGTCGGCGGCGGCATCATCCTGGGCGGCAGGATCCTGGCGGGCGCCAACGGCGCGGCAGGCGAGATCGGCCACATGAAAGTCAGCGACAAAGAGACTGCCGTCTGCGGCTGCGGCAAGAAGGGATGCCTGGAGCAGTACAGCTCCGCCACCGGCGTCGTCCGTCTGGCCAATCTCTCCCTGGCGGCCAATCCTTCGGTCGAGACGCCGCTTCGCGACCTCGATCCTATCACTGCCAAGGATGTCTTTGACTACGCCAAGACCGGCGACGAGTTCTCCCTCTCCATCGTCGACATCGTCGGCAAGATGCTGGGCGAGGCGATCGCGCACATCACCTGTGTCGTGGATCCCGACGTCATCGTGATCGGCGGCGGCGTCTCCAAAGCGGGCCAGATCCTTCTCGATGCCATCGAAAAGCATTACAGACCTGCCGCTTTCCACGCATCCCGCGATGTGGATTTCAAACTTGCGGTCCTTGGAAATGAGGCCGGCATGTACGGCGCGGTCAGAATGGTCCTGACGGACTGATACGGCGCTGCAACAGAATTAGAATATGGATCGATCTGAGATATGCTCCCTACGGGACAGGCTGATGCAGAGGCCGGGTGTCCTGTCGGGAGCATATCTTTCTTTCAGCAATTCGCAAAAAGTTAGGCAATGCTAATTGACTAGTTATACCCCACGAAAGAAACACCTTTTTCGCAGTGGGTACAGCTTGCCGTGCGACTGTTCACCTTAAGTGCGACAACCCCCTTTTTTGCGGGCCGTTCATTCCGCATATTTTTTCAGAAAAGCTTCTGTCCTTCTAAAGTATTCCTCCGGATCCTTCTCCGCCGCCTGCGCGTGTCCGGCGCCCTCTACGATCATGATCTCCTTTGGGCATGCTGCGCAGTCATAGAGTTCATGGCACATGGCGGCCGGTATCATGCGGTCTTCTTCTCCGTGGATAAAAAGTGTCGGGATGCGGCTTCGGGCAACGGCCTCCAGCGGCGATGTCTCTTTGAGATCGTATCCTGCCCGGAGCAGGATCATCAGCCTTGCAGAGTCCACCACCGGAAATGCCGGCAGGTGGAACCAGCTCCCGATCTTCTCCCGGAACATGGAATAGGCATCTGTGAAGGCACAGTCTGAGATGATCGCCCTGACACAGTCCGGCACTTCCTCCATCCCGGACAGGATCAGTGCCGCAGAAGCCCCCATGGAGAGTCCGTGAAGTACGATCCCGGCTTCAGGATCCCTTTCCAATATCAGTTCGATCCACTTTAAGAGGTCCCTGCTGTCAGTCGCGCCCAGTCCGATGTAGTCCCCTTCGCTCTCCCCCTGGCAGCGAAAGTCCGGCGTCAGGACACGATAGCCGTCCCGGACGTAGCGCAGGGCATAGCTGTACATCATTTCCTTGCTGCCGGTGTAGCCATGCAGAAGGACGGCCCAGTGATGGGAATCCTCGGAACCCGCCTGCTCTTTGGCGCTCTGCGGTCTGAAGATCACCCCTTTCAGTCTGTAACCGTCCTCTGAAATCACTTCCACTTCTTCCCGGTCCGCGTTTTGGGCCCATGTCCTGCCTATCAGATTCATGGCGGAGGCATTCTGCTGCAGCTCGGACGCCTGAACCTGTTCCGCATAGCTCTGCTCCGAGATTCTCTCAAAGGCCTCCAGTTTTTCCATGAAGGAGGGAACCAGCACAGCGCTCACGAGCACGTTGACAGCGGTCCAGTACAGGATCGCAAGGATCAGGAAGATGATTATGAAATATCTTATATGTCTCTTTCCAGATTTGTTTTTCAATTATTTCTTTTCCAGTTCCCGGATCTCGTCTCCCTTGACCTTCGCCTCGATCTCGTCCCCGGCATTTACCTTTTTCCAGTTGTCGTAGGATACCTTGTATGTTTTGCCCCCGGAGATGATCCAGTACTTCTCCTGGCGTCCGCTCTCCCTTTCCTGATCGGTCAGCTTCAGCTCCGCAAAATAGGGCTCATTGTCGGCGCCCGACGTCGTCTCATCCCGGTCATACAGCCATTTCATGATCTTGTAGTAATACCTGGTCTTATAGACCGGGACTTTTACGTAGACCGGTTCTTCGTATGTCTCCGTGTGGTACTCTGTCCGGTAGCGCGGCGTCTTTACTTCCACCTCCTCAAAGTATCCGTTGCCCAGATCCTTGTATTCGGTCGAGATATCATATCCGTCAAAGACCTGCTCGGAGACCTCCCTGGTCCTCGTCTCGTAGTGATCGAGCACCGAATTATAGGTGTAGATCTCCTCTTTGCTCGTGACATCCCAGGCGTCTCCCGGCAGATCCCAGCCGCTGTCCTCCGTTTCCTGATACCGATCCACGCTGATCGTTCTCTCCCAGGTCTTGGAGTCGACATACATGCCCTTGTTCTTGGGGATCAGCAGGAATACGAGCAGGAAGATGGCAGCGATCAGCGCTGCAAGGATCGGCAGTCTGCTGCCGGAGGATCGCGCCGAAGCTCCGGACCGCATGTCCTGTTCTCTGCGTTCGGCTTCTTCGCGTGCCTCCTTTTTCTTTCTTTCTTCTTCCTTGCTCTCAAAATAGTTCTGCTCGCTCTCCGCTCTAGCCGCGCCGCAGGCGGAACAGAACTTGTTCTCATCCGGATTGAGCGTCGAACAGTACGGACACAGCCAGTCAGGATTCTTGTTGATCTGATCCGGATCCTTCACATATTCCTTGGGACCGGCCATATAGAAAGTGATGTCCTTTCCTCTCGGTTTCCCGCATTTCGGGCAGATCTTGACCTCACCGGAGATCCGATCTGCACCGCAGTAGTCGCAGTCCCAGCATCCAACCAGTATTTTGCTCATTGGTTCCCTCGATTCTGAAACGCCCCGAATGCGCAGCCAGGTCCGCATAAAGACCTGCCCATGCCGGCCGCAGGGTTTCGGTGCGGACCGGCAGATCTATTTTCAGCCACTTTTATTTTATCATTATTCAGGTCAAAAGACAGAAATACTTTCAGCCTTTTGGCAAAGCCTTCCGTTCAAAAAACGCGCACTCCTCATCATTGCATATTTTGGCATAGGGTTCCCGCATATTGCAGTGGAACACGTGCCCCAGTTCCCGGTCATCCGGGCTGTAGACATGCAGCTCGTTTTCCACGCCTTTGGCGCTGAGCAGTTCCGCAAAGGGCGCGGCGCGGTCCCTGAGGAAATCGCCGCTGCAGGTCATGATGAAGGACGGCGGATAATCCTCCGTGACATGGCTCATCACATCCATCTGCTCTCCGGCGATCTGGGCGGGATTTTCCAGGTAGCACTTCATCATCATTTTATCCTGCCGCGGGTCGGGCTTGTAGAAGCCGCAGTTAAAGGCGCAGGCTCTCAGGACAAAGGGCGGTATATCCAGGCAGAGAAGGGCTGCGTAGGCGGCATTGGTGACTGCCGCGCTGTACTGGCTGGCCATCTGGGCGCCCGCGGAGTCCCCCACCAGGAATACATTTTCCGGATCGGCCATATACCGTCCGGCGTGACTTATGACAAAGGCCATGACCGCATTCAGGTCCATGAGCTGGGCGGGAAAGCGATGTTCCGGCGCAAGGCGGTAGGAGAAGTTGACCACCGTAAAGCCGCGCTGCGCAAGGCTCATACAGTAAAATCTGTATCGCTCCTTATCGCCGTAGACAAAAGCGCCTCCGTGAACACTGACGATCGTCGGGAGCGCTTCCTTCGTGCCTGCCGGATAATAGATGTCCAGGACCTGCTCCGGATGGGTCCCGTAGGCCAGGTCTTTTACCTTGACCACATCCTCAGGCTCCGTCAGTCCCTCGTCGCGGATCTCATCGTTTTTTTGAAACAGCTGCCGCACCCGCTCTGCATAGATATATTCCGGTCCCGGTCTCTTTCCCGGCCTCTCCGCGCGGCGAAGCGCCGCAGCCGCTGTACTCATGACATTTTTTGACACTCTGATCCTCCCTCCTGCCTCGATCTTCTGCCAACAAAAAAGAGGATGACGTCACAGACCGTCCGGGCTGTCTTCGAGGCCGCTCTCGCTGATCACCCGCATATTGGCGGCGATGATGTCCAGACTCCGGTACATGTTCTCCCGCATCTCCTCAGACAGGCCGTTTCCCGCCTGCTGCAGGGCCAGACCGGCCCGCCTGTTGATCTGCCTGGCAAGCTCTCTCCCCTTGTCTGTCAGGATCAGGTTCGCCCGATATTTTGCCCCCTTATTGGGTTCCAGGATTCCCTTCTTCTCAAAAACCGCCATCGCGCGGGAGACATCCGCCTTGTCGCGCTGGCACAGCGCTGCCAGCCTCGCCGCGGTGATCTCCCCTTCCTCCCCCGCGATCATCAGAAGATACAGCGCATAGGACCCGCGAAGTCCGTATTTCTTCATCTCATCCGTTGCGATCTTGTTCCAGTACCTGGAAATATGAAAAATGGAAAGTGTGAATCGCTCAAATCGGTCGATCATAATCCCTCTTGCTCACTTGCAAAAATAGGCGACAGCCACCGCGCCGGGCCCGGCATGCGTCCCGATCACGCTGCACAGCTTGACGCTGTCGAGATGATCCACATGCCCCTGCCACAGACAGCTGCTGTCTCTGACATAATTCTGAAGGAGCTCATCGGACTGCCCCGTGAACCCCAAAAGTATCGGCATAGAATAGTTTACACCGTTCCGGCGAATCTGTTCAATCAGGAAATTATTGGCTTTCCTGGATCCTCTCGCCTTGCCCAGGATCGCGACTTTGCCGTCTTTGATCGTGATGACCGGCTTGATGTTCAGCACTTCTCCCGCCACCGCAGCGGCGCCCGAGATCCTGCCGCCCTTTCGCAGATACTTGAGCGTATCGACCATTGCGATCAGCCCGATCTCCTCTCTCTTCTCAGTAAGATGCCGGACCAGCTCGTCGAGCTCCATGCCCTTTTCCGCGCAGCTGCAGGCGTACTCCGCCAGCACGCCGGTGCCTATGGAGACGCTTTGGCTGTCCACGACGCGCACATTCGGATACTTCTGCGCCGCCAGGCACGCGCTCTGATAAGTGCCCGATAGGCCCGAGGAGATCGTGATCACCACGGCGCTGTCCCCCTTTTCCTGCAGCTTTCTAAACACCTTCTCAAAAGCTTCCGGGCTTGGCTGGCTGGTTCTCGGCAGCTCTTTGCTCTTCTCCAGCCGCTCATAGAATTTGTCCTTGCTCAGCGTTACACCGTCCGCAAATACCTCTTCGCCAAAAGATACCGACAGCGGTACTACAGCATATAACCGTCTCTTGTTCTCTTCCGTGAGGTCCGCTGCGGAATCTGTAATAATATGAATGGACATGATTTTGATATTCCTTTCTTATGAAATATGTGTATTCTTTATTTTAATGTTGACAAATCAACCTTTATGAAGCTACCACTTTGTTGTTGATTTGTCAACATCTTATTTGAAGCGGTTTCATTTCATACTCAAAAAAGAATATCCCTGCAAAAAAACCCTTCTTTGGCGGAATAACCGCTAAAGAAGGGTTTTTGAAAGGCATATGCTTCAGCCGACTCCGACCATCATTCCGATCACTCGCACGATCAGCGCCGCGACCCAGGCGATCGCGCACTGCCACAGCACGACATAGACTGCCCATCTGGATCCCATTTCTCTGCGGATCGAAGCGATCGCCGCCACGCAAGGCGTGTAGAGAAGGCTGAAAACGAGAAGGCCCGCTGCCGCCAGCGGCGTCAGCACAGCGTTCACGCCGCCCTCTGCGCCGAAGAGGACCTCGAGGACGGAGACGACGCTCTCCTTGGCCATAAAGCCGCTGATCAGAGAGGTGACGATCCGCCAGTCACCCAGTCCCAGCGGTGCGAACAGAGGCGCGATCACGCCGGCCGCCGTAGCAAGAATGCTGTCGTGGGAATTGGTGACAATGTTGAAGCGGAAGTCGAAGCTCTGCAGGAACCAGACGATGATGGTCGCCAGAAGGATCACCGAGAAGGCTCTCTGCAGGAAGTCTTTGGATTTCTCCCACAATAGCTGCAGGACATTCCTGGGGCTGGGCAGGCGGTAGTTGGGAAGCTCCATCACAAAGGGGACCGCCTCACCCTTAAAGAGGGACTTTTTGAAGACCAGCGCCGCCAGAATGCCCAGCAGGATCCCCAGTACATAGAGGCCGATCATGATCAGCGCCTTATGGGAAGGGAAAAAGGCGTCCACAAAGAAGGCGTAGATCGGGAGCTTGGCCGTGCAGCTCATAAAGGGCGTCAGAAGGATCGTCATCCTTCTGTCCCGGTCGCTGGGCAGGGTCCTTGTGGCCATGACGGCCGGGACCGTGCACCCGAAGCCGATCAGCATCGGGACGATGCTCCGCCCCGACAGGCCGATCCTGCGCAGGATCTTGTCCATCACGAAGGCGACGCGCGCGATATAGCCGCTGTCCTCCAGCATGGACAAAAAGAAGAACATCGTGATGATGATGGGCAGGAAGCTGAGGACGCTGCCGACGCCCTCAAAAATGCCGTTGATGATCAGTCCGTGAAGGACCTCGTTGACATTGGCAGCCGTGAGGGCGCTGTCCACCATCTCCGTCAGCGCGCCGATCCCCATCTCCAGCAGTTCCTGGAAAAAGAGTCCGATCACGTTGAAGGTGAGGAAACAGACCAATCCCATGATCGCGATGAAGACCGGGATCGCCGTGTACTTTCCTGTCAGGATGCTGTCGATCTTCTCGCTCTTTTTGCTGCCCTTATTGACCCTGGGTTTGATCACACAGGCTTCACAGGCCTTCATAATAAAGCTGAAACGCATGTCGGCGATCGCCGCCGTTCTGTCCAGCCCCCGCTCCTTCTCGAGCTGGATCGTCAGATGGTCCAAAAGTTCCATCTCATTCTTGTCCAGTTCCAGCGCCTCCAGGATCAGTTGATCCCCCTCGATGACCTTGCTGGCCGCAAAGCGCAGAGGAATGTCCGCAGCCGCCGCATGATCCTCGATCAGGTGCATGACCGCGTGCAGGCAGCGGTGGACCGCTCCCCCGTGGTCATCCTGGTCACAGAAGTCCTGTCTTGTGGGCTTCTCCTGATATTTGGCAATGTGGATCGCGTGATCCACCAGTTCCTCGATGCCCTGGTTTTTGGCAGCGGAGATCGGCACAACGGGTGTGCCCAGAAAAGCCTCCATCGCGTTGATATCAATAGCCCCGTCGTTCTTTTTCACCTCGTCCATCATATTGAGGGCCACCACGACAGGCACATCCATCTCCAGCAGCTGCATGGTGAGATAGAGGTTTCTCTCGATGTTGGTCGCGTCCACAATGTTGATGATCGCCCTGGGCTTTTCATGGAGCACAAAGTCTCTCGAGACCAGCTCCTCCTTGGAGTAGGGCGACATGGAATAGATGCCCGGAAGGTCCGTGATCAGCGTATCGCTGTGTCCGAGGATCACGCCGTCCTTGCGGTCCACGGTCACGCCCGGGAAATTTCCCACGTGCTGTCTCGAGCCGGTCAGCACGTTAAAGAGCGTCGTCTTGCCGCTGTTCTGGTTGCCTACCAGCGCAAAGGTCAAAGTAGTGCCCTTGGGCAGCGGGTTGCCGCTTCCCTTGGGGTGATAGATACCCTCCTCTCCAAGACCCGGATGAGGGCTCTTTTGACGGAGGCCCTTATCAGCGTCTGCCTCCTCCGCTTTTCCTTCCTCCTTCTTCGGAATTACCTCCACATCGATCTGCGCGGCTTCGTTGAGGCGCAGGGTCAGCGAATAGCCGTGAATGCGGATCTCCACCGGATCGCCCAGCGGCGCATATTTGAGCACCGTCACTTCCGTTCCGGGTATCATTCCCATATCCAAAAAATGCTGCCGAAGGGCACCGCTGCCGCCGACCTTTGTGATCACTGCTGACTGCCCGATGCCCAGTTCCTTAAGTGTCATATTCGATTCTCCTTCGCGTTATATCTGATTAACCTCCCTCTATTATAAATAAAAGCGCGTCTTTTTGGAGCATGTTC
>CACXGR010000011.1 GCA_902767235.1 uncultured Lachnospiraceae bacterium
TCTACATGACTTTCCGGAAAAGGAGCCGGCTCTCCATCCCGCTCAGGATCCTTTTCCTCCTGCTGGCTGCGGCTGCGGCTGCGGGATCGCTCGGTCTCTACTTTTACCTGAATGGGAACTATGTCGCGCACTACTTCACAGAGACATCGCCCAGCAAAGCCCTGTTCGCCATGCTCTCCTCCGGTTCCCCCGTCCTTGTTCTCAGGCAGATCGCCCGGGCCAATCTGGACGCTCTGCGGGAGATCCGCGGATACCTCGCAGACAGCCGCTGGGCAGGCGTCGTTTCGATCCTGTATTTTGCCCAGTCGCTGCTCATTCTGGCGCTTCTCCTGCGGTCCCTTTTTGCCCGCGACAAGGAGCGGGACGGCCGCTGCGCCGTTCTCTTCTTCATGCTGGCGGCCGGATTTGCGATCTACGAGGCCAATGTCGTTCTCTACAGCCCCGTGCAGCTGCACCGCATGATGCTGGCGGTCACCCTGTCCTACGGTCTTATCCTGGCGGTCCTGGGCGGATGGGAGCGCATCGCCTGCCAGGCCGTCCTCATGGTCCTCATGCTCTTTCTGATCCTGCGGGCCCCGGAGAACTTCCGCCTGCCCCAGGTCGATTCCCGGACGCTGTCCGCGGAGAAGGAGAAAGCCCTCCGCGACGACTTCGCCATGATCTTCCCGCTGGAGGAGGATCCCTGGGACAACACCATCGCCAAGCTGACCGAGTCCGATGACCTGCAGTGGGAATTCATGCTTCCCTCCTACACCGCCCTCAACATCTGCCAGCTGAGCAAAATGGAGACCCTCCTCAAGGAGAGATCCATCCGTTCCAAATTCGTTCTTCTGGAAAAGGATTCCGAACTGAACGCCCTGTGCACCGCGAACCGGTATCCGGTCGTCTGGAAGGGGTACGGCAGGATCCTGTACAAGACCAGGTAGGCGTCCGGTCCGTCCGGTTCTCCTTCGTCACTTGCCGCAAGCATCTGCAAAATACAGATAGGCCCCCACCTGATTGGCCTCGCTGCCGTAGTGGCAGAGGACGATCTCGGGCTTGGGCAGAGCCGCATCAAAATAGGGCCCCGGATTGTCATATAGCTCGTCCAGGCATCTCTTTATGGTCTCAAGGAGGATCGGCTGCCTGCTGATCCCGCCGCCGATCGCCACCCTCTCCAGATCCAGAAGGATCGTGAGGTTCGTGATCTGCATGGCCACCTGCCTGCAGAACCGGTTCAGGACATCCAGGGCTCCTTCTCTGCCCGCATTCACCTCGTCAAAAAAGTGCCTCCCGTCCAGCAGCGGGTCCCAGCTGAAGTGGTTGAAGCGGCGGTTGAGGTCCAAGAGTCCCACCGTGCTGCAGACCATGCCGACCGTTGTTCCCGGATCGTGCCAGTCGGTGTTGGTGACGCGCATAAAACTGAACTCGCCGGCCGTAAAATGCTTCCCGTTCACGATCCTGCCGTCGATGACCAGTCCGCCCCCGACGCCGGTCCCGATGATATAAACGCTGCCGTTCCGGCATCCCTTGAGCGCACCGCCCCGAAGCTCTGCCAGCGCCGCGCACTTGCCGTCGTTTGCGATGTGCACGGGGCAGCCCGTCCGGGCCGCCAGGGGCGCCGCCACCTCTTTGCCGTGGTTGCTGCGCAGCGCGCCGCCGCCCAGGCACATGCCTTTCTCACTGTCTATAAAACCGGGCAGGCTCATCGCGATGCCTTCTACCTCGCCTCTGTGCGGTTCATAGATCCTGCAGATCGTATCAAAAAAGTCCTCCTGAGAAGTGAGCGGCGTCGGAACGCTGCCGCTCTCCTTTCTCTCCAGGGATTCATCCATCACGCTGTACTTGATCTCCGTACCGCCAACGTCAAAAACCATCAGCTTCATACCCCGCCTCCTTACTGTACACATCCCTTCTTTCGCTCTTTTGACTACTCTTTCTGCCGTCCCGTCATGAAATCTTCCATGCTGCCGCCGCGATCGGACAAAAGTGTGATCCTGCAGCTGCGGATCGCCATGCCGCCCTGGGCAAAGAACAGCTTGAGGTAAAAGGTGTCGCCCATCACAAGGGGCAGTTCCACCTTGATCCGGGTCCACTCCGTCTGCCCGCCGTTTAGTGATACCGTCTCGATCACATGGGGACCGAGCAAAACGGTCATGGGGATCTGGGCCAGTTTATTGCCCAGTTCGGAGCGCACCTCCGCCTCCAAAAGGTAGATGCCGCGCTCGTCGGTCGTCATCTCGAAGACGTTCATTGCGCCGCGCTGCGTGCTGATCCGGTCCGCCGGGACATCACAGGTCTGCCCGACATGGAGCCTGTCCTTGGGCTTCGTGTCCTGATCCTCCTCTTCCCGCGCCTTCGCCAGCATCCGGTCGAGATCGGTCTCCCATCCGTACATGCGCAGATACGCCGGCGTGTCCATAAGGAAGCGGCAGATATTGTAAGCGGCCCGCTGGAGCTCGCCCCGGGTGATCCTTCCCTCTGCAAGTGCCTGCGCGGTATCGTCGCCGTTGGCGTTGGTCCCGGAATCAGCGGTCACCATGTATAAGTCGTTCTGTGCGCGGATCATGCTGCCGGTCTGCTGAATGCTCTCGGGCCCGTTCTCCTCGCTTCCGGCTGCCCACCAGTCCGTCATGACAATGCCTCCGAAGCCGAACTGGCCGCGCAGGATCGTCGTCAAAAGATCATATTGGGAGGCTGTGTAGGCGCCGTTCACAGAGCCGTAAGTCGTCATGACCGACGTCGCCGCGCCTTCCCTGACAGCGATCTCAAAGCCCCGGAGGTAGATCTCCCGGAGCGCTCTCTCAGAGATGACCGAATCGACCTTCATGCGGCGGTACTCCTGGTTGTTGGCGCAGAAATGCTTGATCGTCGCCGCGATGGCGCTCTCCCGCATGCCGCGCAGCTGCATGACCGCCATTTTCCCGGTCAGGAAGGGGTCCTCGGAAAAGTATTCAAAGTTCCTTCCGTTCAGGGGATGCCTGTGGATGTTCATGCCCGGGCCCAGCAGCGAGTCGATCCGGTTCTTGCGAAGCTCCATGCCCTCCCAGTCATAGAGCTCCTTGACCAGTACATTGTTCCAGGTGCAGGCCTGGCAGGTGCCCGAAGGCATGGAAAAGGCCTTCGTCCCGCAGTCCATGCGGATCCCGCTGGGGCCGTCCGAACAGCATCCGAGCGGTATGCCGAATCCCAAGAGGCGGTCCGTCACGCCGCCGAACGCGGCGGCGGTGCCCGGCGTTACCTTCAGGGAGCACATACCCTCCCCGCGGGTCAGGCAGATCAGGTCCTCGTCCGAGAGCTGCGCCAGGAATTCCTCCATGGTCACGCGGCCCTCTCCCACGTCGCAGAGGCGGTATCCCTTGTCGCCGGTATAAGGGATCTCCGCCGGCATTCTCTGCGCCCGTCTGAGAAGAGGCTCGGTCGTGCGCAGGGGGACCGGCTCATATCCCACCTTAAAGGTGCCGTCTCCCGCCGCCTCCGGCTTCATCCTCCTGAAGGCGCGGATCGGCGCCATCGCCTCTTCCAGCTGCTCGACCGGCGCCGTCCCGCTCAGCGTGATGCTGCCGCAGGGCTTTGTGTTTCTGACGCTGTTTCCCATATGGAAGGTGTATGTGCCGGCTTCGAGGACCCAGCAGGACTTGTATCCGGCCGCGCCGCTGTCGTCGTAGCTGGCGATGGCCCGGATCGGCACCTTGAAGCGCAGGTCCTGGTACTGGCCCGGGTCCAGTTTGATGGTCTTCCGATAGGCGCACAGGACCCTTGCGGGCTTGCCCAGTTTCCCCTGGGGCGCCTCGCAGTAGATCTGGACCACCTCTTTGCCCGGCACTTCTCCGGTATTGACGACTCTGGCGCGGAAATGGACAGTCGTGTCGCTGATGCTCTCCATCCCCTGTCCCCGGATCTCAAAGGTCGTGTAGGAGCGTCCGAATCCAAAGGGATACAATACTTTGTCCCTGGCAAAGGTCTCAAAATACCGATATCCCACGTAAATGTCTTCCTCGTAGAAATCCCTGTCCGGGTCGCCGAAGTTCGCATCGGAGGGGTAATCGCTGACGCTGCGCGCGATCGTGTCCGTGAGCTTTCCGCTGGGAGACACTTCTCCCGTCAGGACATCCAGGACGCCGTTTCCGCCCTCCTGCCCGCCCTGCCAGATGTAGAGGACTGCAGAGGGACGATATTCGGACACCCAGTTCATGTCGATGATATTGCCCACATTGAGGAGAACGATGGTCCGGTCAAAAGCTTCGCAGACTCTCTCCAGCATGGTCTTCTCGGTCCCGGTCAGGTAGAAGCTGCCTTCTTCGGCTTTGTTGTCCTGGTCCTCGCCCGCCGTTCGTCCGATGATCACGATGGCGGCCTCCGCCTCCTTCGCGGCGCTCTGCGCCAGCTCCCGGGAGATCTCCATCTCCTCCTGGAACCAGGGCTCGGCGCCCCAGCCGCATCCCTGGTCGAAGGGATGATCCGGCAGCCATGCCGCATAGGCCTTCTCGAGGGTGGGCGAGAGCACATAGGCCTCCCGCTGCAGGATGGCCTCCCTGACGCCGGTCACGTAAGCCGTGTTGACCATGCCGCCGGAGCCGGTCCCGCTCTTGTAGTATTGGAACTGGCTGCGGCCGAAGAGCGCAACGCGGGTGCCTGCGGGAAGAGGCAGCGCTCCGTCCCTGTTCTCCAGCATCACAACGCCCTCCGCCTGTGTCTTGCGGGCAATGGAGGCGTAAACCTCTGTATTAAAAGCTGAATTTTTCATACTACATTCCTTTCCCGGGATCCTCCACCATAGACAGCGAGATTCTCTTCTTGCCCACATCGACGCCGAGCACGGTGACTTCCACGACGTCTCCGACATGCACGGCCTCCAGCGGGTGTTTGATGAATTTCCGGCTCATTTTGGAGATGTGGACCAGTCCGTCCTGATGAACGCCGATGTCCACAAAAGCGCCGAAATCCACAATGTTGCGGACCGTACCCTTGAGCCTGATCCCGGGCTTTAAGTCCTCCATGGACAGGACGTCGCTGCGAAGGACCGGGGCGGGCATGTCCTCGCGGGGATCTCTGGCGGGCTTTTCCAGCTCCTGCAGGATATCCCGCAGAGTGGGCTCTCCGATGCCGATCCGGGCCGCCGTCTGCGCGGGATCCTCAACCATTCCGACCGCCGTTTTAAAGGAATCCCTTGTCATGTCAAGGCCCAGCCCTGCGAGCAGCTCCTTCACCGCGCCGTAGCTCTCCGGATGGACCGAAGTCTCATCCAGGGGCTGTGAGCCCCCTCGGATCCGCAGAAAGCCCGCGCACTGCTGGAAAGCCTTGGGACCGAGGCCGGTCACCTTGAGCAGCTCTCTCCGGTTGGTGAACGCGCCGTTCTCTTCGCGGTAAGCCACGATATTTTTGGCGACCGTCCTGCTGATGCCTGATATATAGGACAAAAGAGAGTAGGAAGCCGTGTTCAGGTCGACGCCCACCCGGTTGACGCATTTCTCCACGACGCCGGTGAGGGCTCCGTCCAGCTTCTTCTGGTTCATGTCGTGCTGGTACTGCCCCACGCCGATGGACTTGGGGTCGATCTTTACCAGCTCGGCCAAAGGATCCTGCAGCCTGCGGGCGATGGACGCCGCGCTCCTTTGGCCCACATCAAAATTCGGAAACTCCTCCGTGGCCAGTTTGCTGGCGCTGTAGACGGAGGCGCCCGCCTCATTGACGATGACGTATTGGAGCGGTCGCTTCTGCTCTCTGATAAACTCCGTGATGACCTGCTCCGACTCTCTGGAAGCCGTGCCGTTGCCGACGCTGATGACGTCAATGCCGTACTTGCTCACAAGCTTTGCCAGCACCTGCTTGGATTCTCTGACCTTGTTCTGCGGCGCCGTCGGGAAGATCACGGTCGTGTCAAGGATCCTGCCGGTGGGGTCCGCCACCGCCAGCTTGCAGCCCGTTCTGAAGGCGGGGTCCCAGCCGAGCACGACTTTGCCGGCGATGGGCTGCTGCATGAGATACTGCTCCAGATTTGAGGCGAAGACCCGGATCGCTCCGTCCTCCGCTTCCTCGGTCAGGCGGTTTCTCACTTCGCGCTCGATGGCCGGTGCGATCAGGCGCTCATAGCTGTCCTTCACCGCCGCTTTGATATAGGGATAGGTGTCCGGATCCGGATGCTTTTCCCCGTGCGTCACCTGCTTCTCCAGATAGAGGAGGATATCGTCGACCGGCGCCTCTATTTTGACCGTGAGAAATCCTTCCTTCTCTCCGCGGTCCAGGGCCAGGACCCTGTGCCCCGGAATCCGGCGTACGGCCTCTTCGTATGCAAAATACATCTCGTAGACATCCCGCCGGTCCTGCTTTTTCGCGGGCTCGGCGTCTTCTTTTTCCTTCTTGAGAGGCTTCTGGGCAGATACCAGTGTGCCGCGGTCCCAGGTCTTGCCGCGGATCCAGGCCCTGTAGCGGGCCTCGTCGGAGATCTGCTCGGCCACGATATCCATGGCGCCCGCGACGGCCGCCTCCGCGTCCTTTACTTCCTTCTCTTCATTGATATATTTGGCCGCTTCTTCGCGCACACGGCTTCCCTTCTTCTGCGCCAGGATATAATCGGCAAGCCCCTGCAGCCCCCTCTCCCTGGCGATGCCGGCGCGGGTCCTGCGCTTGGGCCTGTAGGGGAGATAGAGGTCCTCCACCTCCACCAGTGTCTGCGCCGCTTCGATGGCCGCCCTGAGTTTATCCGTGAGCTTTCCCTGCTCTCCAATGCTTTCCATGACCTTTTCCTTTCGCTCCTTCAGGGAACGCAGGTAGGCCAGCGACTCGCCCAGTGCCCTGAGCTGTTCGTCCGTCAGGGTCCCTGTCGCTTCCTTTCTGTATCTGGCGATGAAGGGGATCGTATTTCCCTCGTCGATCAGCTTTACGGCTGCTTCCACCTGCCAGTTTTTGACGCCCAGATCGCGGGCGATCGTCTCAATGATCTGCATATTCTTTCTGCTCCTTTTTCCCCGGCGGAAGTGTCCTCCGGGTTAATACTGTTCCTATCATAACACACTTCCGCCGCGGCGCCATCGGCATCTTGAGGTCGGAATTGTCTCAAAAAATGTCAAATATCCGCCTGTTTACTTTGGGACCGCCGTGATAGATTAACTCAAAACGAAAATTCGTTTCAGCTGTCCTTAGCGGCAGTCACTTTAATGAGAAAGGAGGTGCCGGTCATGACCAGAGGAGAGCTCATTTGTCCTGCCGGCAGCGGCAGTAAGTCTGCAGGCCTTCCGCGGGAGCGCCGCAGTATATCGGGATTTAAGGGGGCGATCAGCCGGCTCAGGCATCTGTTTCACACAGCGCCGGCTGCCGTGCGCGGCGACAGCAAAGCCGTTATGGACCAGTATATGAAATATCACAGAGAGCGCAGGTGAGTCATGGGGGGATATTCCCCCAGCCCCACCGTGTGCTCTTTTTTTATAAATCATTGTATGGTAAGATACGCCTAGACAAGGACTTGGAGGTTATCATTATTCATGAAGACATTTAAGAACCGGTTATCTTACTACTTCCGCTTTACCCTCATGTTTCTGATCACGGCGCTGGTCATCTATGCGCCGTTCCTTTATTTTCAGAAGGGAATCGTCTGGGAGCATGACTCCTACACCCAGCATGTCAAAGCCATGGTCTTTATCTCCCGCTGGTACCGCCAGTCGCTCCGCGCGATCCTGTCCGGCCGCTGGAGCGAACTCTCTACATATTCTTTTACACTCGGCTACGGCTCCGACGCCCTGACCACGCTCGCATACTACGGCGTGGGCGACCCCCTTTATCTTCTGAGCGCCTTTGTCCCGGCCAAATATGTCTTTATTTTCTACTCTGCCCTGATCGTCTTTAAGAATTATCTGTCCGGCATCGCCTTTTCCGCGCTCTGCCGCTTCCGCTGGCCCGGCCGGGCGCACGACTTAGGCGTGATCGCCGGTTCTCTGATCTATGCTTTCTGCGGATTTGTGCTGGTCACCTGCGTCGGCCAGCCTATTTTCCTCAATGCGGTCATCGTCTTTCCCATGGTCCTGCTCGGCATCGAGAAAGTCCGCGACGGCAGAAGGCCCTGGCTCTTTATCCTTGCGATCTTTCTTTCAACTGTCAGCAATTTCTATTTTCTGCCCAGCATCGTACTCATGGCGGTGCTCTATGCACTGTTCCGCTATATTCCATTCGAGCGCGGCGCCTTCCGCAGGCGCCTCGGCCAGGTCGTCACCATGTTCGCGGCCGGCACTGTCGGCGTCGCCATGGGCGGCGTGATCCTTCTGCCCATGATCCTGACTGTTTTTGTCAACAAGCGCGTGGACATAGGCCGTACCATACCCTATTTCTACGACAGCCGGACCTGCCGGACACTGCCCATGTCCTTCCTCTCCTGCGACGAAGTACAATACGGCGCGCTCTGCTATGCCGGCACCGCTCTTTTGTGCGTGCTCCTTTTGTTCCTGACCAAAGGATATATCCGGCTGAAGATCCAGTTTCTCCTGTACTCCGCCCTGCTGTTCGTGCCCGCCTTCGGCTATCTGACCAACGGGTTCTCCTATCCCATCAACCGCTGGTGCTGGGCTTACTCCGCGCTGGTCGGCATGATCACGGCCGAAATGTGGCCCCGGCTCTTTGAGCTGAGCGAGAAGCAGAAAAAATGGATCGCCGCTCTGTTCACCCTGTACTTTGTCGTCTGCCTGATCCTGTCAGAGAAGGCGGAGCCCGCTTTCTTCTTCCCTGTGGCTGTGACTTACCTGGCGCTGGTCTACATTCTCCTTGCCCAGAAAGCCGGCTTCGAGGACGCGGATGCGAGCCGTTTCCGCCGCGCAAAACGCGTCGTTCTCTATATCACGATCGCAGGCGTCTGCGTCAACGGCGTCTGCAAGAACTATACCGACTACGACGACCGCATGTCCACCTACAAAGACCAGAAGAGTCTCGCTCTTCCGGAAAAGAACGCCGGCGCTTCCCCCGCCAATTTCAGGAATATGTGGATCAACGACACCTCGCAGATCGTGTATACGATCGGGCACGACACCACCAAATTTGAGCGGGTCTCCAATGCGGAAGGTGACTATTGGTACCAGAACACCTCCCTTTTGAACGGCATCTCCTCGACCCAGTCCTTCTGGAGCATCAATAACTCCAATGTTCTCGAATATCTGGACAAGCTGGGCGTATCCGACGCCAACAACAACGCCTGGCAGTTCACCAACCTGGATAACCGCGCTATTTTGAACGAGCTCGCCTCTGTCGGTTATCTCTACTGCCTGCACCCCGAGAAGCTGCCCGCCGGCTACGCGCAAGACCCTCTGGACGCAGACACCGCCAAGTCCGTCTACCCCAATGAGAATCCGCTCTCCCTGGGCTACACATACAGCCGGACGATCAGCTCAAAGCAGTTCGAAGCGCTCTCTCCGGCCGAGCGGCAGGAGATCCTCCTCACACACGCCGTCCTGGATGATCCCGGGACACTGCATGACACCTCTTCGGCAGCCGATCTGGCCGCCTCCCTTGAGGTCCGGGAAGTACCCTACTCCTTCACGCCTCTCTGCAAAGACGTCGTGCAGACCGACGGGCAGACTTTTGTCGTCACAGCCGATAATGCGACGGGCATGTTCTCTTTTGACAAGCTGGATCAGGGCGAGTGCTATCTCTACATGAAGAACGTTCAGTTCCGCCAGACAACGAATCCCGAGATCTTCTCCGATGACCCCGCTTTTGATCCCGACGGGCTCTATACGCAGGAAATGTGGGACAATCTCTACTCCCCTTACGACAAGTATATGGACCACAAGCACACCGCTACGGATCCGCCCACCCGGAACATCAAGATCCTTGCTGACTTCTACCGCGGATCGACGCTTATAAGCGAGAATACGCTCAACTACATCCTGCCCCAGGATGAGCAGTTCTACTCCGGGCGCCAGGACTTCCTGCTCAACTCCTACTCGCTCCGGAAACCTGTCGACTGCATCGTCCTCACCTTCCCCAAGTGCGGCATCTACCGATTCGATGAGTTATCGCTGATCTCAGAGCCTCTGACCACATACGAGGCCAAGACCGCTGCGCTGGCGAAGGAGTCCCTGCAGAATGTCGATATCCATCAGAATCCCAGCAGCTTTGTTTCGACCTCTGTCACCGGAGACATCACGGTATCCGACAACAAACTGCTCTGCCTCACCATCCCTTACGCCCCGGGCTGGAAAGCTTACGTCGACGGCAGGCCCGCCCTCCTCGAGAAGGTCAACATCATGTTCTGCGGACTGATGCTGGCGCCCGGATATCACACCATCGAGCTGCGCTATGAGACCCCCGGTCTGCTCTACGGCCTGTGCCTGAGCGCCGCAGGATTCCTGCTGTTCCTGTTCTGGCTGATCTTCTCCATCCGCCCGCGCAGGAAGAGACGTCAAAAAAGCACCGCGGGTGGTGCTTCTGATGCAAACGCGGCTGACGCGGGCGCAGTTGAAGCGGACGCGGCCGGCAGTGATCCTGACGCAGCTGAGGCTGGCGCCGCTGAGGTGGATGCGGCTGACGCGGGCGCGGCCGACACAATGAGCGCAGCAGCAGGTTTTGACATCTCCTCTGCTCCGACCACAGTGATCCCCGCCGAGGAGGTAAACAGAACTGTTTCCGAGACAATTGATGACAGTGCCGGTGGTGAGCATATCACGCTAAATGAAAGGGATTGAATCTAAGCACAGCGAGCTATACCCACTGCGAAAA
>CACXGR010000012.1 GCA_902767235.1 uncultured Lachnospiraceae bacterium
ATACGGAGCAGATCGCGGACAAGTTAGATAAAGGCCTTCTCGATTTCCTGGTGCTTGCGGAGCTGCCGGACAGCCGCAAGTACGAATCCCTGGCGTTCCCCGAAAAGGACGTGTGGGGCCTGGTGAGCCCGGAAGACGACGCGCTTGCAGAAAAAGACGTAATCCGCGCGCAGGACTTAAAGGGCCTGCCGCTGTTTTGCTCCGAGCAGGCCTGGAACGGAGAGATCAAGACATGGGCCGGCAGCGCCTATCCCGAAATGAAGCTGGAAGGCTCCTTCCGCCTCTCCTACAACGGCTCCGTTTTTGCGCGGGAAGGCCTCGGGTACCTGCTGACCTTCCGCCACCTGATCGACACATCAAAAGAGAGCGGACTGGTGTTCCGCCCTCTTTATCCGGCCCTTGAGACCACTTTATATATTGCCTGGAACCGCTATCAGACCTTTACGCCGATCGCGGAAAGATTCCTGGGGCAGCTGAAAAGCTCTTTCTTCACAGCACCGCCTCTGACAGCGCCTCCTCAGCCGAACGCATGATCGCGCTCACATCCGCGCCGTAAATATCGAGCCCGACCGCCTCAAATTTCCTGACGTCCCGGATGCCGTAATAGTTCTGCGCGAGCGCCTTTACGTACCCGAAGCCGTAATCTTCAGGCACGTAACAGCCGCCGGCCGTCGTCACATAAAACAGGCGCCCCGCACGGCACAGGCCCACCGGGATCCCCTCTTCGGAGTATTTGAAGCTGATCCCCACCACGTTTACCTGTTCCAGGTACTGCTTCAGCATGGCCGGAAACGACAGGTCCCAGTAAGGCGCTGCGATCACGATAGTCTCAGCCTCTGCAAACTGCCGCGCAAGCTCTAACAGCGGATCCTGCCAGGCGCCCGCTGCAGCCAGCTGATCCCGCTTAGCAAGAAATTCCTCATTGCAGACAGGGAAAGCAAGCTCCTCCAGCCGGACCTCCTCATAGTCCCCGCCCAGTTTTGCCAGCAGTTTTTCCGCCAGCTTCCGCGTTCTGGACTCCTTCCGCACGCAGGCATTCACAAAAAGAATCGGTTTAGCCATAATGCTCCTTATCCTCTTCCAAATTAGTCTTCTTCCAGAAGGTCCCTGATCGTATTCAGGTCATCCTTTGTCAGGTTGTCCGGATCGATCCCGCAGTCCCATGCGGCATCAAAAAGTTCCTTGCCATGCCGCAGCTCAGCCGCGATCTCTTCCAGTTTTTCTTCCGGAACACCGAAATAGCCGGTGCCGTGAAGCATGGCCAGTTCCACAGGATCAAAAGGCAGTGACATTAGAATACCTCCAAAACTAAAACGACAGCGTGGCTTATCTCAGCGCTTCTTCCTGAAGGCGATTGTTTTCCAGCTCACTCCAATTACAAAAAAATTGTTCTACCTGTTCCGCAGAAGGATCTGGCACATTGACCTTTACGGTTCTCACGTCATCAAGCCTCCTTTGGCACCGGTATATAAACCATTTTCAGTGGGATCATCTTCTGATATTTCTCATCAAGTGCGTCATCATCAGCTATGAAATTCTTTCAGTGCGACAAATGGGAATTTGTCTTCCTGTACTACCAATTTCCCTGCGGATCCTCCTTATTCACAGGAATTGTCACTTCGCAGGCATAGTCTTTGGGTAAGGCGTCACGCGTCCCTCTCAAACGCCAGTAGTCTTTCCAGTATTCCCACCACTTTCTTGACAACGGTTCTATTTCTTCTTCTGAATACCTTCCCCTTTTTCCTGCGATCTCTATTTCATCGCCGCCGACGATAAAGCCAACTTCACCACATCGGGCACAGAGGATGTGTTTTACGGTTCCCAGAGTCTCTGCTCCTTTAAAGTCTTTGACGGGGAGCCGGTTCTTGTAATCATTCAGCAACGACTCAGCCTCTTTATTATCATCGAATGCCATGTCATATGTATCGACAGGATAAAGGATCGAATCGTCATCACGGAAACGTTCATGCCAGTTTTTATCATTCAGATCATCCAGAAAGACCGCAAAAACATGACCATAGAAGCGCACAGCCAAAACATTAGTAGTATGAGTTTCTTTTTCTGTTTTTGTTTCATCATAAAGCTGCACATCGCAGAACTCCAACTGAAGCATATCGTCACCCACATGCCAGCACCACCACGATCCTACATCAGATATGGCGTCCGCCAGTATGTTGAGCGCATTTCTGCTTGTAAACCCCTTATGGGAACCGGGCTTTGAATCGTTATAAAACACCTCCGAGACAGGAAGTCTGTTTGTATATCCTGATTCGATATCATGAAACGTTACGGAATCACTATCCTCTATGAAAACAGCTTCGTCATACTGCATTTTTTCGGCGTATTCAATGTCGTCATGTTCTTCTTCAGAAACGATATCTGCTTCATGACCTTGTGCGCGATAGTTATCGCGCAATTTTATTGCCAGATCAGCATGGTCAGGCTTGTAAAAAATCACTGTCTTCTTCATAGATCCTCCCAACTGGAATTTG
>CACXGR010000013.1 GCA_902767235.1 uncultured Lachnospiraceae bacterium
GAAAGAGAGACTGGAGCGCTGGAACAAAGAGCACGAGAGGCAGATCCGGAAACTGACGCCCGAGGAGAAGGCGCTCTTTGAGGAGATCGGCAATTTCAGTGACTATCCGCACTGCGGCTTTCCTGTGATCCGCAAATGGGGGCGGGAGAACGTGCGCGGCAGCGGGCGGACCCTGAAAGAGATCCTGCTGGGCGAATGCGGAGATCTGGTCAATCTCCTCGTGCCGGCGCAGTACCGCACGGATTACGAGTACATGCTGGAGCAGTTTGCGGACTTCCAGTATTCCAGGGCACTCTTCAGGCCCACGGTGCGCACGAAGGATCCCGAGGCGCACCTGCTGGACGCCTTTGGCCTGATGCAGGCCTATAAAGTGCTGGACATCTTCGGCGTTACACCGGTGCAGTATCTCACCGCCGGGGGGACTGCGGAGAACGGGATCGACCCCGAGACGGCAGACTTTATCCGCAGCGATACTTTTGCCCGGAAGCTCCATATGGTGCAGTTCGACGATATTCTGGCAGCGAGGCTCGACCGGGGAGACACAGAAGCCGCGGAGGCGGTGAGGGGGGCGATCCTGAGCGACAACAACACGGTGCTGGTATCCGTGCCGCTGATCCGGGGGATCGTGAAGGCCCGGAACGCAGAGCTGCACGATCTTTTGGCAAAGTTCCTGCTGGCGGCAAGACTGCAGGAAGGTGTGCGCCAGGCGGTCTGCGAGAACGCGGACTGCGGCAGAGCGGAAGCTTTCCTGACGATCCTCAAGGCGATCGAGGACAACGACCTGATCCGCTTCTCGGCGGTCAAGCGGGCCATTGCCACCTGGACCGGGATCTGCAATCCCGATTCCATGGACAGGGTCTCCGCCAAGCTCCTCGCCGGCATCAGTGAGGCTGTACGTGATCCCGGAAAGGCGCGGGCGATGACGCAGACGGATGACAGCGTTCAGATCGTCACAGGCCTCTGGGCTATGGGCTTTTACGAGGCCAAAGATGCCGTAGACCGCATGCTGCAGATCGCGGAGAGCGGCACGAAGAACCAGCGGCTGACCATCTCCTACTACAACCGCTTCATGCAGTTCTCAGAGCTTAGCGAGCAGGCGGCGAGAAAGATCCTGGAGACCTATCCGGAGGACCCGCAGATGGCGGCCGCCTTCATGCCCACCTACATGGATGCGGTGAACACCATTGCCAGAAACTGCATGCGCGGCAGCAAAAACCAGATGATCTACAGCGCAAACGAAGAGGCCATGACCTATCTTCCGCTGCCGGTCAGCGAGATCTATGAAAGCGAAGAACAGGCCCGGCGCCACTACGGGATCCAAAAGGGCCTTGCGGACAGCATGAAGAAGCGCAAGATCGAATACTCGCCTATGATCTTCCCCTGGTACGGCGCATCGCTCGACAAGAGTGATCTCACAGAGCGGATGGCCGTGACTGCCTATGCCCTGCAGGACCAGGCACTGATCGACGAGGTATGCACAAGGCTCTCCGACATCACGGATTCCTACTACAACACCCGCTTTTACTATGTCCGCCTGCTTCTTCACGACCCGCAGACGGCAGTACAGAAGAAAGCCCTGCTCGGCTATGTGGCGGACAAGGAGGGATATACCAGGACATCCGCCTGGCAGATCCTGAAGTCCATCCCGCTGACAGAGGAGGACTATGTGGTGCTCGAGAAGAACCTGCGCCTCAAGAATGAGGACGCGAGGCACCATATCATCGACCTCTTGGAGCGGCAGGAGAAGGACAAGGTCGAGGAGAGCATCCGAAGGCTCCTGGCATCGGACCAGGAGCAGATCCGCCTGGCCGGCCTGGATATGCTCAAGCGCCGCAGCGAGGAGAGCGAAGACGCCAAAAAAGCGGCTGCAGCCCTTCTTGGGGAAGTCCTGCCGGATGATTCCTCCCTCACGGACAAGGAAAAGGTTCTCTACGAGGAGATCGCGGGGAGCGAGGGAGCCGGCAGCATCCTGAACAAGGCGGGGTACGGGCTCTACGACCCGTCTGCGGAGTTTGTGAGCGGATATGAGGGCCTGCAGGCCGGAGCGAAAGCGGGCGGAGAGGGCAAGGGCCTGATCGGAAAGCTCCTTGGTAAGATAGCGGGAGGCGGCTCGGCGGAAGGATCGCCTGCCGCTGTCCTGAAGGACTATTTTACCCTGAGCGCGAAGGAGCTTGACGGATACTTCGACAGGATCAGGGCATTTGTCATCGAACACGGCGGGCTCGAGTACACCGCGGTGAACGGGGAGAAGCATCTTCTGGAGAACGGCCTGTTTCTACTGGACTACAACTACAGGGCACCCATTGAGGAGAGATATCCCTTCCCGGAGCTCTGGCAGGAGGTCTACGACAAGATCATCCGCGATCCCAAGGTCTTCTTCAATCTCTATTTTGCCGTGCGGGCGGGCTACGATGCCACCGGCGTAAAGGATCTGGACGCTTATCTGAAGGCGGAGAAGACGATCTTCGGCGAGGCCTATGCAGGCTACCACTACGCGGATCCCAAGTACAACAGCAGTTACGGCAATCACAGTATTTACATGACGATCCTGGATATCATTTCCAGCCAGCGGCATCTGGTGCTGCCGGAAGAGATCGCGAAAGCGGCCGTGCTGCAGGCGCTGACTCTTCCCGAAGACATTCGCTGGATGGAGAGGGCACCGTCCAAATACAGCAATTACTACAGCAGGACCCAGCCCAAGGTATGCTTCCTGAAGACCAACAAATTCAGGTCTGTGCTGGCGCGCGCGAGCCATTATGAAAATGACGGCGAATTCCGCGAGGTATTCCCGCTCCTGTTTGAGGTGGACCGGGTCTATCAGTTCGACAAGCAGAACCTGGGCAGCGGTTACAATCGTTCGTCCGACAATATTCTGGATGTGTTCGCCTATGTGAAGGCCTGCGAGCTGGGCATGCTCTCCAGAGACTTCCTCTATAGGGCTGTCTTTGAGATCATCGGGCTGAAGTTTGCGCTGGGAGATCTGGGAGAACTGTTCAAGCCTGCCCTCTCGATCCCCATGGTGCGGGAACTGAAAACTTATGCGCCGGTGGACGAGGAGAAGCGCACGATCGATACGTCCTGCGGGTTCTACCAGATCTGCGGGGAACTCTATCGCAGCCTGGTGAATCTGGTCCTGGACGTCGAGCTGAAGAGAGGCGACACAGCGACCGTATTCTC
>CACXGR010000014.1 GCA_902767235.1 uncultured Lachnospiraceae bacterium
GCTTTTTGTTTTATGTTTGTGCTTGAGGGGCTTGTCAGAAATGGCAGGATCCTTTTGCGTTTGAAAAACGAACATATTTAATTTTAATTTGCCATTTGTATGGCCTAAGTATACTGATATACTGCGGATGTGTAAATACAACGGAATTACGACTGACCTCCCCGGATGATGGAAAAGAGCAACCGAACGTGCTATATTTGTTTAGTCATGAGTTAAGACTGCAGCGAGGTATGGTATGCTCCGAAACAACGTTGAGCTCACTTATAAGAAAAAGAAAGAATAAACAGATGATAGGACTTGGCACAATTATAAATAGCGCGGCGATCGTCGCCGGAGGCGTGATCGGACAGTTCGCCGGAAAGCTCTTCAGACAGGAACAGCAGGAAGCTCTGACCAAAGCATGCGGGATCAGTGTCCTGTTTATAGCGATCGCCGGAGCGATGCAGGGAATGCTGAGCATAGACGGCGGGGAGATCCTGAGCGGGAAATCCATGCTCGTCGTCTTATGTCTCGCTTTGGGCACGGTCATCGGTGAAATGATCGGGATCGAAGACGGATTCGAGCGCTTTGGCGAGTGGCTCAAAATGAAGACGGGAAACAGCGGCGACAAGCAGTTCGTGAACGCCTTTGTCACCGCTTCACTGACTGTGTGCATAGGCGCTATGGCGATCGTCGGCGCCATCCAGGACGGGATCTCGGGAGATTATTCCACACTTGCCGTGAAGGCCGTGCTGGATTTTATCATTGTCGCTGTTATGACTTCCTCTCTCGGAAAAGGCAGTGGTTTTTCTGCGATCCCCGTCCTTCTTTTCGAAGGAACGATCACACTGCTCGCCCGGCTGGTCGCTCCGGTAATGACACAGACAGCAGTCGCGTATCTGTCGCTGGTCGGTTCTGTCTTGATCTTCTGCGTGGGAGTGAATCTTGTGTGGGGAAAGATGATCCGTGTGGCCAATATGCTTCCGGCAGTCGTGTTCGCGGTACTTGCCGCATATCTGCCCTGGAAACTCTGATGACCCGCCGGGTTGTCTATGAGAAAGAGCGATTAGACGCTTCTAAATTATCGTTGTCACGACCGCTGAAAAAGTGTATCATTTACTATGTAATCATTTTGGAGGGATTTGATGAAAGACTTGGTCACAATATCGCAGAGACTGATCATGGTGGGACAGTTCGGGCTGTCTCTTCTCATGCCGCTTCTCATGTGTCTTGGAGGCTGTTATCTTTTGATATCCAAATTGGGGCTCGGATTATGGATCTACATTCCGGGCTTTGTTTTCGGCCTTGGCGGAGGGTTTATGACTGCTTACAAGTTTTGGCTTGCCGTAAACCGCAGAGAAAAGGAAAAAGAGAAGGATCCGCCGGCCTTTAATCTGCACCAATGATGATCAAATGTGATACGACAGGCATGATCATTGCCGAAAGGAACAGAAATTGAAGCTGCAAAAAGCTGTTAAGGATGAGACGATATTTGTGGCGCTGGGATCGGTGATCCTGAGCGCTGTCATGCTGTTAGTGTTTTTCCTGCTGAACAGAGCATATCCGGATAAGGTCCCGATGGACGCTGCGGTACTGATCGGAGCGGCAGGAGGATGTGCGGTAGCGGTAGGGAATTTCTTCCTGATGGCCGTTACCGTTCAGAAAGTGGCCGGAATTGAGAACTATGAAGAGGCATACCGATCTATGCAGGTCAGCTACAGGTACAGAACATTCCTGCAGCTGATCTGGTGTGTCCTGACAATGGTTCTTACATTCATAAACCCCGTGGCCGGGATGCTGCCCCTTCTCTGGCCCAGTCTTTTGATCAAAGGCAGGGGGATCATAAAGGGGTTAAAGGATAGTTCAAATAAGGAAGGGAAGGAGGTGGATGTGTAGAGATGGAATTTGATATTTCCGGAGCCAGGATATTCTTTCGAATACCTACAGGAATACCGATTCTGGGAGATTTCATGATCACGGAAACGCTGGTAGTAAGCTGGGTAGTAATGGCGATCATAACGGGACTGTGTATTTTCCTGACAAGAGATCTTAAAGTGGAAAAGATCTCAAAGCGGCAGGCCATTGCAGAGCTGCTTGTGGACCAGGCCAATAATCTTGTGCGGAGCAACACCGGCGGCACGAAGTTCGACAGACTGATACCTTTCGTCGCAGCGCTTTTTACCACCAGTATTGTGTCCAATCTGATCAGCTTGACGGGAATCTTCAGAAGTCCGACGGCAGATCTTTCTACGGAAGCTGCCTGGGCGGTCGTCGTGTTCGTTATGATCACGCATGAAAAGATCAAGTCCGGCGGAATCCTCGGTTATATGAAAGGGTTCACAGAACCGATCGCAGTGATGACTCCTTTCAATATCCTTTCAGAGCTGGCTACGCCTGTCAGTATGGCATGCCGTCATTTCGGCAATATTTTGTCCGGTGTTGTTATCAACGGATTGATCTATGCGGCGCTTGCAGTTGCTTCGGCAGCGCTCTTCGGACTTATACCCGGAGCGGTTGGCGAAATGCTGAGCAAGATTCCGATCCTCAGTGTCGGAGTGCCTGCTATAACATCATTCTATTTTGACTGGTTCTCCGGTGCGATGCAGGCATTTATTTTTACGATGCTGACCATTATGTACATCGCAAACGCGGCGGAAGGCTGATCGGAGACAGAACGGTAAGCGTTCCAATCACTTTATGAGCTCGATGCGGAAAGATCCGCAGGAGAAATACACAAACCAATAACAGGAGGGAAATCATGGATTATACTATACTCGCAAAAGGTATCGCACTTGCAGGTTGTGCTATCGGAGCAGGATGTGCGCTGATCGCAGGTATCGGCCCTGGTATCGGTGAAGGCAACGCCGTCGCCAAGGCTCTTGAAGCTATCGGCCGTCAGCCTGAGTGCAAGGGCGATGTCACCAGCACGATGCTGCTTGGCTGCGCTATCGCGGAGACGACAGGTATTTACGGTTTCGTTACAGGTCTTCTTCTGATCTTCGTTGCGCCCGGCATGTTCATGGGTTATCTGGGCTAAGTCCTGGGCTGTCACAGACATACTGCTGTATCCCGAAGGAACAGCACAGCCACAAGGAGGCAGTAAATGAGTAATACACAGGAACTTGTGTCGATCATCCCTTGGACGTTTATCGCACAGATCCTCAACTTGTTCATTCAGATGTATCTGATCAAACGCTTTCTTTTTAAGCCGATCAATGAGGTTCTCGAGAAGAGAAGAGAGCTGGCGGATCAGGAGATCCGGGAAGCCAGAGAGGCCAAAGAAGAGGCGGATGGTCTGAAAGTGCAGTATGAAGAGGGGCTGGCCAAGGCCAGAACGGAAGCTGCGCAGATCGTCTCGAATGCTCAGAAGGAGGCTCAGATCAAAGCTGACGAAACTGTGCGCCAGGCACAGGATCAGGCGGCCAATATTCGCAGAAAAGCAGAAGCGGATATCGCACAGGAGAAAAAGAAAGCGATCAATGAAGTCAAGGATGAGATCGGCGGGCTTGCTATGGATATCGCCGGCAAGGTGGTTGAAAAAGAGATCAACGAAGCTGATCACAAGAAGCTCATTGATGATTTTATTAAGAATGTAGGAGAGGCATCATGACGACAGCGACGAGTCTGTACGGGCAGAGCCTGTACGACCTTGCTGCGGAGGAAGGTCTCTCGGAAGAGATTTTGA
>CACXGR010000015.1 GCA_902767235.1 uncultured Lachnospiraceae bacterium
CCGCCCGAGATCACGGACGTATACCCGATGTAGTACATGTTTCGGATGACATTGTCCGGCCGCGAATTGAAGTTGATGAAAGCCTCCGCGGCGTGCTGCCGGGCCGGGTCTCCCTTGATCCCGTTCTTGAGCATCACCCATCCGTCAAAGTAGATGTTCGTGCTCTCCTCGGGCACCGCGAACTCCAAATAGAAGTCGTCCTCATCCGCCTGGTCCAGCGTGTAGACGCCGTCGCCGGACCACTGGTAATTGGCCACCACTTTGCCGGTGATCATATCCGCTTTGCCCAGGTCCGTCTCGAAGGAGTAGACATTGTCCTTCACTTCCTGCAGATAATCCTGCACCTTCGCGATCATCTCCGGCGAGGTGTCATTCATCTCATCTTCCAGCTTCTGCCGGTAGTCTGGGTCACTGCGAAACTCCTCTGAGGTCAAAAGATCGCCCTTGAGGGCCCCCACGGCCGCGAAATAAGAATCTCTGACATTGTCCTTGATCGTGACCCGGCGGTTGAACTTGGTGTTGCCCAGGATCTTCCAGCTGGATGCCTCCTCTCTGGTCACAACTTCAGGGTTGTAGACAATGCCGGTGACGCCCCACATATAGCCGGCCGCATATTTGCTCCAGGGTTCGCCCCCGATCTCATGCTCGTCAAAGACTTTCCGGATGTAGGGAGAGACGCCTTTTATATAGTAGTTGTTCTCGTCCGACTCGTCAAAAAAGTGATCGGAGAGAGGCACCGTCATGCCCTCCTTCATCAGCTTCATGATCATGTACTCCGAGGGGCAGACCAGATCGTACTCGTCCCCCAGCGTGAGCATATTGTAGAGGTCCTCGTTGGTGCCGAAGGTCGAGTATTCCACCTTCACATTGACGCCGTAGGTCTCCTTGTACCACTCCTCAAAGTCCTCCACCATGGAGTTCTCACCGATGATGTCGCCGCTCTCCAGCTCAATGGTCTCCTCTTCGTCCCAGTCCCCCAGGTCAATGTACTCCTCCCAGTTGCTGACTCTGAGAACGACGGTCTCGCCGCTCTCTTCCGCTGCCAGGGCTTTCACGGGCACGGCGGCCGACATGCCCGCCGCAGCCATCACCGCTGCACATGCGCAGCACAGAAAGGTTCTCGCTTTACTTATCTGCATGGCGCACTCCTTCCTCCCGCATGGCCTTGATGTTCATTCCGACCACGACCAGGACGACGATCACGAAGATGACGGTGGACAGTGCCCAGAGCGCTGTTTTGATCTCCGTGCGGGCGCCTTTTGTCGCATTGACGACGTAGGTACTGATCGTATCGAAGGTCGCGGGCTTTGTGTACATGGCGATGAAATAGTCATCCAGAGAGAGCGTGACCGCCAGCGCAAAACCGGATATAATGCCGGGAACGATCTGGGGGATCACGATCTGCATCAGCGCCTTAAAGGGCGTTGCGCCAAGGTCCAGGGCCGCCTCATAGATGCTCGAGTCCATCTGCTTGATCTTGGGCAGGACGGACAGAAATACAAACGGCGCGCAGAGCGTCACATGGCCTGCCACCAGCGGAATGAAGGTATCCTTGCTGATGTGAAAGACGACGACCAGCAGGATGCAGATCGAAAAGCCCGTCACGACATCCGCGTTGACGACCGGCACCTGGTTTAGGGAATGGATCAGCGTCGACATCCGCTTTCCCGAATAGAAAGCCCCGATGGCGCCCATTGTCCCCAGGATCGTCGCGATCAGGGCGGATCCCAGCGCCAGGAGCAGGGTGCCCCTGATCATGCCCGTCAGTTCCTCCGTCGTGAACAGTGTCACATAGTTCTTCATGGAAAAGGCGCGGATGGCACCGATCTGGGTGGCCTCCGTGAAGCTGTACACCGCCAGGATCAGGATCGGCAGATAAATAAACAAAAGCATAAGGATCAGATATGCGCGTTTTAGGATTTTGCCCGTCACAGCAGTGCACCTCCTCTCTCAGTGCTCTCCTCGCCGTTCGAGGTCAGCAGGGTGAAAATACAGATGATCGCCAGCAGGATCAGCGCGATCATAGATCCTCCGTGCCAGTTGTAGGCGGCAAAATAGCTCCCGATCAGGCTTCCCATGATATACGTGCTGTTGTAGAGCATATCCAGGACCACATAGTTGGTCATGGCCGGCAGAAAGACCATGGAGACGCCGCTGATGATGCCCGGCATCGACAGGGGCAGCGTCACCTGCAGAAAAGTGTGCACGTTGTCCGCGCCCAGGTCCATGGCCGCCTCGCGGAGAGACACATCCAGCTTGGAGATCGTCGTAAAGAGCGGCAGGATCATAAAGGGCAGAAAATCGTAGGTCATACCGATCACGGCATTGATAAAAGGATAGCGCGCCAGATTCCCCTCCAGAAAAGAGAGGATCTCCTTGAGCGCGGTGATGCGCAGCGAGAAGTTGATCCACATCGGGAGCACGAAGATCATGACGATCACCGACTTGGTCCTGAGCTCACTCATCGCCAGAATATAGGCGATCGGATAGGCAAGGAGCAGGCACACGGCGGTCGTGACAAAAGACACCGCGAAGCTGTAGAACAGTGTGCCCAGTGTATTGGCGTCTGTAAAGAAATCGCTCAGATTCTGCAGCGTGAACTGCCCCTGTCCGTTCGTAAAGGCATAAAACACCAGCACGATCAGCGGCGCCGCCACAAAGATCAGCAGAAATACGGCATATGGAATTCCCAGGTTTTTTCTTGAAAATCTCAAGTGTTCATCCTCCATCACATTCAGAGCCCCGCGGCGCTCTCAGGCAGCCGGCGGGCGTTTAAGACATGCGGCGCTTTCCGGCGGCAGGCGTTTACACCCTGCGGCGCCGTCCGGCCCCGGCTCTTCTCACTTCTTCTTGATCGTAAAGGTCATCTTGTCTACGGGCATGATGAGACCGACGCGGTCCCCCATGTTCCACAGATACTCATCATTTACGACGAAGTCCTGTTCAAGCTCTGTGTGGATAATGTAGCTGTAGTGGTCGCCCTTGTAGATCAGGTTGCTGATCGTTCCCTGGATCAGGCCTTTTTCCTGGTCGTCCGTCATCTCGATATCATTAGGTCCGATCGCCGCCTGGATCTTCACGCGTGCGGGATCGATGGCCTCGCCGCTGGCATCCTGCAGCGTTCCGTC
>CACXGR010000016.1 GCA_902767235.1 uncultured Lachnospiraceae bacterium
GAGCGGCTCTGGGGAGGAAAAGAAAGCGCCCGGTACAAGGAGCTTGTCCGCTATCTGCTGCCTTTCGCCGGCCTGGCTACTGTCTGCGACGTCATGCCGCTGACTGATGAGAACAGGATCATCGTTAAGACCGGGCTCGGGGAGGCCGCCTTCTCAGACAACCTGGGACTGCAGTCTCTGCTGAGGGTAACCGGCCTCTCAGGTATAGCACTGACTACGTATCACGCCGGCTTTGTGATCGGCCCATGCCTGAATGCAACAGGAAGGCTGGACAGCGCTTACAGAGGGCTGGAGCTGTTTATGGAGCAGGACCCTGTAGAGGCGCTGAGGAACGCGCAGCAGCTCAAGGACCTTAATGACAGCCGCAAGAGCATGACCGCTGAAGGGACTGAGGCGGCTCAGGAGCTGATCGAAAAGGAAAACATGCAGAACAGGCGCGTTCTTGTCCTTCTGCTCAGAGACTGTCACGAATCTCTTGCCGGTATCATAGCGGGCAGGATCAAGGAGAGCAGAAACAGACCCACATTTGTCCTGACAGATACCGGAAACGGCGTTCTCAAAGGCTCGGGGCGCTCGATCGACAGCTATGACATGTATGCGCAGATGAACGCCTGCGAGGACCTGTTCCTCAAATACGGGGGACATAAGATGGCCGGCGGACTTACCATGAAGGAAGAGAATTTCGAGGAATTTTCGCGCAGGATCGAGGAGAACTGCACACTCACCGAGGAAGAGCTGCAGGAAGTGATCCGTGTGGATATGGAGCTTCCGCCTCGTTTTCTGGGCCTTTCGATGACCAGAGAGCTGGAGCTGCTCGAACCCTGCGGCACGCAGAATCCTAAACCGCTGTTCGTGACGAGAAATATCCGGCTCCTGGGCGCGAGAGTGATGGGAAGAAACAGGAATGTGATCCGCTTCACGGCGCAGGACGACACAGGCGCGCGAATGGACCTGATCCTGTTCGGCGACGCACAGATCTTTATGCAAAATATTGAGGAATCTGCGGGGAGAGGATCCTTCGAAGAGCTTCTCAGAGGCGCAGGAAATGCTACAATAGATATGATATACTATCCCGACATTAATGTCTGGAAAGACAGGGAGAGCGTACAGTACATTATTAAAGATTACAGGGTTCATAAGTAGGAGAGGGAATATGAAGATCACAGAACTGGTCAGCAAACTGGATTATCATTTTAACACTCTGGCAGGAGAGGTCATCACTGATCCCGATCGGGTCCGCTCCCTCCGCAGGACACAGATCAGCGGAATCGTCAACGACTCGAGGCAGATCACGGAAAACTGCCTCTTCTTCTGCATCAAGGGAGCAGTCAGGGACGGACATGAATTCGCAAGGCAGGTACTGCTGGACGGCGCAGCCGCGCTGGTGGTGCAGGAAGATCTGGACCTCTCCGATCTGGAGGGGAAGACGCCCGTGAAGGATCCCGTCATCATAAGGGTGCAGGACACCAGATATGCAATGGCCTATATTTCGGCCGCTTACTATGGAAATCCCGCTTCCCGCATGAAGATCATTGGCGTGACCGGGACCAAGGGCAAGACGACCACCACCTACATGGTAAAGTCGATCCTGGAGGCGGCGGGCTTCAAAGTCGGCCTCATCGGCACGATCGAGATCCTTTACGGCGACGTGCGGATTCCGGCTCACAATACGACGCCCGAGTCCACGGTACTGCAGAAGACATTCAGAGATATGGCGGACGCGGGGATGCAGGCAGTGGTCATGGAGGTCTCCTCCCAGGCTCTGAAGCTGCACAGGACCCAGGGATTTCTGTTCGATCTCGGCATCTTTACAAACCTGTCCCCAGACCATATAGGCCCCAACGAGCACGAGGATTTTGACGACTATCTGCAGTGCAAGAGCCTTCTTTTCCGCCAGTGCAGAGTGGGGATCTTCAATGCGGACGACAAGTATTACAGACAGGTTATGGACGGCCACACCTGCAGTGTAGAGACTTACGGAATGAATCCTCAGGCGGACTTGTACGCGGAGGACCTGCAGCTGATCAAAGAACCCGGCGAGCTGGGAGTCGCCTTTGACGTCAGGGGACTCATGGACTTCCACGCGGAAGTACCCGCGCC
>CACXGR010000017.1 GCA_902767235.1 uncultured Lachnospiraceae bacterium
ACCGGAAGGCTGGACCGGGAGACCTCGGGCATTGTGACTTTTGCGCTCAACACGGAGACAGCCGGGATGATCCAGCGGCAGCGGGCCGACGGACGCCTGGTCAAAATATACCTTGCCCTGGCGGAAGGAGACTTTTCCGACGAAGAGGGCGTCGTGGATCTTCCGATCCGAAGGGAGGCGCCCGGCTCCCACAGAATGGTCTGTGCGCCGGACGGAAAAGCGGCCAGGACCTTCTACCGGGTGCTGGCGCGCACGGAGGGACCGGACGGGACGCCGCGAACACTCCTGTCCTGCCGGATCGAACACGGCAGGACCCACCAGATCCGGGTGCACATGGCCCGCATCGGCCATCCGCTGGCGGGGGATCCGCTGTACGGCAAAGCGGCGGGAGACGGCGAAGCCTCCGGGAGTGCTGCGGCGGATGGAAATGGCCGGAGCGAAGGAATGTGCCTTCACGCCTGGAAGCTGACCTTCTACCGGCCTTTTTCCGGGATCAGGACAGACATAACAGCAAACTTGCCGGATTGGGCGTTCATTTTGCGCGCGGATTTAGTATAATTATTATGTTCGGCACCATGAGTTGAGGACGGATGACGAGATGGAGACGAGAGAGATACTGGAACTTGTAAAGAGCGGCGTAATGAGCATAGAGGAGGCGGAGGGACACTTTCGCCGGCAGCCCATAGAGGATATGGGATTTGCCAAGCTCGACATGCACCGCCGGATGCGGTCCGGCTTTCCCGAGGTGATCTTCTGCAAGGGCAAACCGGATGAGTTCCTCGTGTCGATCTATGAGCGGATGGTTCAGGCGGAGGGCAGAGCCTTTGGAACCAGAGCCAGCGAGCACCAGTATGAGCTGGTCCAAAAGGCCGTCCCGGGCATTCAGTATGATCCGGTATCCCGGATCCTGAAGCTGGAGCGTGAACAGGAAGAGAGGACCGGTCTCGTCGCAGTGGTCACAGGGGGGACAGCGGATATCCCGGTGGCAGAGGAAGCGGCGCAGACGGCGGAATATTTTGGCACGAAGGTGGAGCGCATCTACGACGTCGGTGTGAGCGGCATTCACAGACTGCTCGCGCAGACGCAGAAGCTGCAGGAGGCGAACTGCATCGTTGCGGTGGCGGGCATGGAAGGCGCGCTGGCCAGCGTGGTGGGCGGACTTGTGAGCAATCCGGTCATTGCGGTGCCCACATCGGTGGGATACGGTGCCAATTTCGGAGGCATTTCAGCCATGCTGACCATGATCAATTCCTGTGCAAACGGGATTGCGGTCGTAAACATTGACAACGGCTACGGCGCCGGCTACATGGCAACGCAGATCAATCGCCTTGCCTGCGGAGGTAAGAAGAGTGAATAAGAATGATAAGCTCCTTTATTTGGAATGCGGCACAGGGATCAGCGGCGATATGACGGTGGCGGCGCTTTTGGACCTGGGAGCGGACCGCGAGAAACTCCTGCGCGTCCTGTCGGGCATTCCGGGAAACGGCTTTGAGGCGAAGATCAGCCGCGTGAAGAAGTCGGGCATCGACTGCTGTGATTTTGACGTGGTGCTGGATGAAGCGCATGACGGCCATGACCACGATATGGAATATCTGTACGGGCATGAGCACGGCCATGACCACGACCATCATCATGAGCATGACCATCACCACCATCATCACCACACAGGGATGAAAGAGATCCGGGAGATCATTGACGGACTTCAGATGACAGAGGGCGCCAGGGAGCTGGCACTGCGCATCTTCGGCATTCTGGCGGAGGCGGAATCCAAGGCGCACGGCGTGCCCGCGGAGGAAGTGCACTTCCACGAGGTCGGGGCACTGGATTCGATCGTGGACATTGTGGCGGCAGCGGTCTGCCTGGACGACCTGGGGATCGACCGGGTGGCGGTGACCGGGGTCACCGAGGGAAGCGGCACTGTCCGATGCCAGCACGGGATCCTGACGGTCCCGGTGCCGGCGGTGGCAGAGATCGCCGGAGCGCACGGCCTTCCGATGCGGTTTTCTTCCCGGAAGGGGGAGCTGGTCACGCCGACCGGAGCGGCGATCCTGGCGGCTGTGATGACGCAGGACAGCCTGCCGGAATCCTTTGTGATCGAGAAGATCGGCATGGGCGCCGGAAAGAGGGCGTATGAGATCCCCAGTATCCTGCGGGCCATGGTCATCAGGCCCCGCGAAGAAGGAAAGCAGGAGACGTCTGCGGCAGAAGCGCAGGCGGACACGATCTGGAAGCTGGAGTGCGATGTGGACGACAGCACCGGCGAAGAGCTGGGCTATGCACTGGAAAAGCTCTACCGGGAAGGCGCGCGGGAAGTGCACTACGCTCCGATCTATATGAAGAAGAACCGGCCCGGATGGGAGCTGACCGTCATCAGCGATGACGCGCACCGGGAGAAGATGGAACAGGTGATGTTCACGGAGACATCGACCACCGGGATACGCAGACAGAAGATGGAGCGCAGTATTTTGACAAGGGAGCACCTGCCCGTGAACACGCGGTACGGAGAGATCCCGGTCAAGGTGAACGGGGAAGGACCGCTCAGGAAGATCCATCCGGAATACGAGCAGGTAGCAGAGGCTGCGGCGAGGTGCGGGGCATCGTTCCGCACCGTGTACGAAGAAGCGGTCGTTCAGTTTTACAGAAATGAAGGTATTTCTTAAAAGAAAGGCGGGAGACAGTGAGAACAGTGATCACAAAGAGAGAAAAGCCTGATTTCGCACAAGTTTACGAGCAGGAATATTCTTATGTGTATAATTACATATACATGCAGGTCATGCACAGAGAGAATGCGGAGGATCTGGTCGGTGATGTGTTTATGAAGGCAATGGCACATTACAGCGGCTTTGATCCCCAGAAGGCCTCCGTGCGCACATGGCTCTGCACGATCGCCAGAAATCAGCTGATCGATTACTTCCGCAAGAACGGACGCAGGAAGACGGAGAACCTGGACGACGCGCCGGAACCCTCCGCCGTGGATGAGTACGATATCCTGAAAAATCCGATCAACAAGGAAGTCTACCGTCTGATGCAGTATCTGTCTGACGAGGAGAGAGAGCTCCTGAACATGATCTATGTGCAGGAACTGAAAAATCCCCAGATCGGAGCGATACTGGGGATCAATGCCAAAGCTGTGAGTGAGCGGCACAGACGCCTTCTGGCCAAGCTCAGAAATTATGAGAAAGGGAAAAGCAGCGGAGATTTCCTGGATTTCTCCTGATGCTGTCCCAAGATGCGTTCCGGCCGGAAACCGCGGAAGGCAGGCACACCGGATCATACAGAGTCAAGAGCGTGATAACGGGGATCAGACGATCTTCTTGCAGATCGTGAAACGGTTCTCGTTATCTTTGCGTTCATAGGAGAGACCGTCCGCATATTTCTGGACCAGAAAAATACCGAGGCCGCCAATGGCGCGGCTGTTCGCGTCGGAGGTGATATCCGGAGACTCCTTGAGCAGGGGATTGTAGGGAATCCCTTTGTCTCGGAAGGTCATGCACAGCGTATCCTTGGCGTCATTGAGCGACAGTTCGATCGTTGCGTCTCCTTCACCGTCGGGGTAAGCGTAGTGGGCAATATTGATGAAGACCTCTTCGATGAGCATATCCAGTTCCAGAAGCGTCCGCATTTTGCAGGAACAGGGCTCCAGAAATTCCCTGACCATGTCCTGGGCGACAGAGAAATTTGTCGGCAGGGCCTTCAGGGTAAACGAAGAGCTGCTTGCTGCGGCTTGATCCGGTTGCTGTCTGTGATCGGCCATAATACGGTTCCTTTCGAGATTTGACAGGAGAGCACTGTTTCAAGTATTATTCTACATGTCATTATATTACAGAACAGGCTAAAATTGACAGCAGGTAATGAAAAATATGCTCGAGAAAGGCCAATTTATATGCGCAGACCGCCCGGATCCTTCATGGACACCGGCCAAACGCTTCGTATATATTTATAAATAAGTAAAGGAGGGTGAGAAATGAACTCCGTGAGAAATGATTTGATCGATTTGATTATCCGGGCGGACTTCAGTCAGGAGACAGATTTCAAGGATGTCCTGCGAAAGAGACTGTTCGAAAAAAAATCCGAAGTACTGAAGTTCCAGAGACTGTCCGACGATGAATTAGATATAGTTTCCGCAGCGGGAGACCCGGTTCTTCTCAGGCAGCAGGAAGAACAGAGCAAGGACCGGCTCTGATCACAGAGGGGAGACCCGGATAGAAACAGACCACAACACGGCGCGAGCAGTGAGGTGGTTTTTTTCTGCATAATTTTCATTGTAATTCGTCCATTGTCATGAAATAATTAAGAATGCAGAATACACACCCGAAAGGAGCAGCAGATCAGGATGGATTACGGGCAGATCTCATTACAGAAACACGCGGAATGGAAAGGGAAGATCGAAGTTACGGCGAGGGCTGCGGTGGACAGCGCGCAGGCGCTGAGCATTGCATATACGCCCGGTGTCGCAACTCCCTGTCTGGAAATACAGAAGAACCCGGAGAAGAGCTATGAGCTCACAAGAAGATGGAACACGGTGGCAGTGGTCACAGACGGAACTGCTGTGCTGGGGCTGGGGGACATCGGCCCGGAGGCAGGCATGCCGGTCATGGAAGGCAAGTGCGTTCTCTTTAAAGCCTTTGGCGATGTGGACGCCATCCCTCTGTGTGTGAGGACGCACGACGTGGATGAGATCGTCCGGACAGTCAGTCTGCTGGCCGGCTCCTTCGGCGGCATCAACCTGGAGGACATTGCGGCGCCCAGATGCTTTGAGATCGAGAAGAAGCTCAAGGCGTGCTGCGACATTCCGATCTTCCACGATGACCAGCACGGCACGGCGGTGATCACACTGGCAGGCCTCATGAACGCGCTGAAGGTAGTCGGCAAAAAGATCGAGGATGTGAAGATCGTCACCTCCGGCGCCGGCGCCGCCGGCATTGCCATCATTAAACTTCTCATGGCCATGGGTCTTAAGAACGTGATCATGACAGACCGCAGGGGCGCGATCTATGAGGGCAGGGACGGACTCAATCCCGTCAAGGAAGAGATGGCGAAGATCACAAACTTTGCCCGGGAAAAAGGAACGCTGGCGGATGTGATCAAGGGCGCGGACGTCTTTATCGGCGTATCGGCACCCGGCACCCTTACGCAGGATATGGTGCGCACCATGGCGAAGGACCCGATCATCTTTGCCTGCGCCAACCCCACGCCGGAGATCTTCCCGGACGAGGCCAAAGCGGCCGGCGCGGCCGTGGTCTCCACGGGGCGGAGCGATTTCCCCAATCAGGTCAATAACGTGCTCTGCTTCCCCGGGATCTTCAGGGGCGCTCTGGATGTGAGGGCGAGCGACATCAACGACGCGATGAAAATAGCATCGGCCAAAGCGCTGGCAGCTCTTGTCTCGGACGAGGAGCTGTGTGCGGACTATATTTTGCCCAAAGCTTTTGATCCGCGCGTCAAGGACGCCGTCGCCAAAGCGGCGGCACAGGCCGCGATCGACAGTGGAGTAGCGAGAGTCTGATAAGGAGGCAGGCTCTGCATCCGGGATGCGGCAGCTTAGCCCATTCGCAGCTGATGATATTGTTTTGTTGTCCATAAGGAGGTCCGGATATGATGAAACTTGATGCTAAGGAAGCAATGGCAGCACAGGCTTACGCGGCATATATGATCGCGACCAGTTATTTCAA
>CACXGR010000018.1 GCA_902767235.1 uncultured Lachnospiraceae bacterium
CCCTTCAGAACGGGGTTCTTTGCTGCTGCATCGTTAACAGCGATCAGGCCTGTGCAGGGATACTCGAGAGACCATCTCGTAACGGTCTGTCCGTGGATCATTCTGTCATCAACACGTACGAAAGAAATCATATCTTACCTCCTGTAAATTGATTTGTTTAAAGTATAGATCACAGATCTTCTTCTTCGTCATCGTCTGTCGGGATGACAAACTCCTTGATCTGCTCTCTTGCGCCTTCAATGATCTCTTCCTTGAGCTCCTCGGTATCGACGTCGTCTTTGCCGAGTACTGCTGTAAGGACCAGAGGAAGGTTCATTCCGCCGATCATGGTCGTTCTTGCGAGAAGACCTTTCTCAGCAATGACGTTTGCAGCGGTTGCCAGAGGAGATCCGCCGACGATATCAGCGAACATGATGATCTCGTCATCTTCACCGACAACAGAGAGAAGCTCTCTTACATTGTCTGCGAATTCATCCGCTCCCATGCCGTTCTTGAGGCTTGTGGAGAGAACGTCTTCTCTGTCTTCTCCACCGAGCATGGTGATCGCCGTGTGGAGACCGGGTGCAAATTCACCGTGGCTGACCAGTACTACGTATTTCAACTTGTATCCTCCTTTCTTTCTGCGCCTGTTCCGGGCAGAATATTAATTTTTTATGAATTCATCATAAAAAGTATATAAAAACGGTGACACCTGCACATCTCACAAGTGTCACCGTTTGAAGCTGAAATTTGTCACTGCGAAGAATGACATTTGTCATTCCCGCTATGGACTGCTAAATATTGTACTGTTTTGACTCTCTTCTACCAGTGAAAGTGGTCTTACTCGTCCCGGCTCAGCGTCTTGAGATAGTTGTTGATCGTCCTGTTCCAGATGATCTGTTCCATCTGGATATTGGAGCGACTGTCCAGGATCGAGCTCACGGCGATCCCCACTTCTTCCAGTGCATTGTCATATCCCCTGAATCTGGTCCTGGTCACCGTCTTTTCCATAGCGCTCTCCAGGACGCTCATGTTGAAGGGCGTGCCGGTGCTCTGTGTGATCCGCCTGCGCGTCTCATCTGAGTTGGTGACCTCAGGCAGCACGGAGATTCCCGCCGAGTAGTCAAAGATCTCCGACTGGATCTCCCGGTCCGATGTGAGGAGTTTTATAAATGCCCACGCGTACTCCTTCTCAGTCGTCTGCTCGCTCATGGCGATCGACAGCGTGTCCAGCCGGGAATAATTGTCGCCGGATGGACCGGCCGGCATCGTCAGACACTCCCACTCAAATCCCGAGTACTTTTTGATGCTCAGTTCCTGGGATTTGTAGGCGCGGTATTCTGAAAAGAGCATCGGCTGAAAGACGACATTTCCCTGGGAAAAATTTCTCTCCGATACGGCGTATCCGGAGTCAAGCCCGTTCAGCTTTTCCAAAAAAGTGATGGCATCACCGATCTCTTTTACCGTGAAGTCGCAGTTCTTCCCTTTCTCGTCAAAGAGGACCACCCCGTTGGCGTCAAAGGCGTCTTTCCATGTATAACTCACCTCTCCGAACTGATCGATGACCCCCGTGCCGTGGGTGTCCCTTGTTGCCCGGCGGCAGATCGCATAGAAATCATCCCAGGTCCAGTTCCTGTCGGGAAGCTCTATTTTCTCACGGTCCAGGATCGTCTTGTTCACGAACATCATGTTGGGCGCGCACTCGAAGGGCAGCGCATACTGCCTGCCTCCGTAGCTGCCGGCCTCGTAGGCGGCCGCATAATAGGCCAGGGGATCAAATTCTTCATCCCTCACGATCAGGCTGCTCAGGTCCTTGAGCGCCCCGATCCGCGCAAATGTGCTGAAATCATCGCCCAGAATGAAAAACACATCCGGCATGGCGTCGTTCATCATCCGTTCGGAGAGCCATTCGGAATAATCCGCTTTCATGATGCCGCTGACATACTCGACCTTTACATCCGGATGGGCGCGCTCGAACTTTTCAATGGCATCGTCCAGGATCTTGTAAGCGTATCCGTTCTGCACGTCCCAGTAGCTGTCGGAGAAGACGCCTACCGTGATCACTTTTCCCTTTGACGTCGGGATGCTTCTGTACTGTCCCGTGATCAGGAAGATCGCCGCAAATGCTGTCAGCAGACTGACCAGCAGGCGGAATCTTCTTGTCTTAAAAAATGAAAGATCCATCTCACTGCTCTTTTCCGTCGAAATCTCTTATGTTGGCGCCTGTCTGGACAGCCCAGATCGCAAGCTGCGTCCGGTCTCTGAGCCCGAGCTTGCTCAGGATGCTGCTCAGATTGTTTCTCACCGTCCCCTCGGACAGGTTCAGTTTGGCGGCGATCTCCTTGTTGGAGAGGCCCCGGCTCACCTGGGCGATGATCTGCCAGTCACTGTTCCTGAGGCTCGACGACTGCTGCTCGTCTACCTGAATGGTCATGTTGCTCTGCGCCATTTTGGAGAAGAGCCTGACCACTTTGGAAGCGATATCCTCATTGATCATCGCCGTCCCCTGATAGACCTTTCTGATGGCCTCAGACAATTCTTTCATGGATATGCCCTTGAGCAGGTACCCGCTGGCGCCGAACTTGATGGCGTTGAAGACATACATGTCGTCGTCAAAGGTCGTCAGGATGATGATCTTGATGTCCGGATAGCGTTCCTTGATGATCTGCGTGCAGATCACGCCGTCCATCTTGGGCATCCGGATATCCATCAGTATGACATCCGGCTTCTCTCTTTTGACACAGTTTATCACTTCCTGCCCGTCCGCCGCTGTATCTGTGACATGGAAATCCGGAACACTGTCCAATATGATGAGAAGACTCTGCCGGATCAGTTCCTGGTCGTCCGCTATCAATACTTTGATCATAAGTTTCTCTGTCCTTCCTGGTTCTGAGGGAACTGACTTCCTTCTTCCGCTTCTTTTCCCCACCGGATCGGCATGACCGCATGGATCATGAAGCCATCGCTTCCGGTGTATTTCAGTGTTCCTCCCAGCATCTCCACTCTTTCCTTCATGTGGTGCAGACCGAAGCCGGGGGTCACGCTGCTGCATCCTTTTCCGTTATCTGAGATGATGATATGCAGCTCTCCCTCATCGCTGAATATCTCAACATGGATCTTTGTCGCGCCTCCGTGGCGGATCGCATTGGTGATGCTCTCCTGTACCACGCGGTATACTGTGTCCTCTTCATCCTGGTTGAAATGGTTGAGGTCGACCCGGAAGCTGTGCGAGATCCTGACGCCCGTGGAACGGGTCGTGCTGTCGATCATCTTTAAAAGAGCGTCTTCGAGGTCCATGGTCTCGAGCGCGTCTGCGTGGAGCGCCTTCACGGAGTGCCTGACATCGACGATCCCTGTCCTGGCCACTTCCGCGATGGCCTTTAACTGCTCCTTGGTGGCCTCCGGCGCGACGTCCATCAGCATGATGCAGGCCTCGATCCCCGTGATGATGCCTGTCAGAGAGTGCCCCAGCGTGTCGTGGATCTCCCGGGCAAGGCGGTTTCTCTCCCTTGTCTCCGCCATTCTTGCGGACTCGCTGGCATATTCCTCCAGCTTGATGTTGGCGACTTTGAGCTCGTTGTTCAGTATCAGGATCCTCTCCTTCTCACTCATCTGCGCCAGTGCCATGATGACCATATAGAAGATAAAGAGGAACATATTGATCAGTGCCAGCATGCTGAGTATTCCCAGCAGTCTCTCCTGATGATCGGCCCTGTAGTACTTCCAGATCTTTCCCAAAGGGACCACATTGATCCAGCTCTGTACGATGTTTCCGTTCATAAACAGGTAAAATACCGACACCGCCACGATATAGAGCGCCCTCTTCTTCCAGTCAATGGTGTAGCGCAGGATATCCGCCAAAAGCAGCACGATCATGCCTGTGTAGCCGAAACCGGTCATATAGCTGATCCCTATGGCAATGCCGAATTCCAAAATGAGCTTGACCACCAGCTCCGGGTGGTTGTTGCACTCCAGCGACAAAAGGAGCTGGAGAGAGACATACAGCATCATCACGGTCACCGGGTACTTCCAGGCCATCGGCGGGACCCGCCCGGCGCTCAGAAGGAATTCCAGCGCCGCCCCCTCGTTCACATATCCCCACAGAGCGTGATAAGTAAGCAGGGCCACATAGAGAAGGATCAGAAAATTGAGCATGCAGAGCGCCCGGAACACCAGTTCCGGGATCTGGTCCACGCTGTCATAATCTCTGTGCACTACTTCGGTCTTTTCTACCATTTGGCTGTCTCCTGCCCCGAGGGCTGTCTTTATAATAGCGCATCCTGGCCGGACTACTGCCACCGGTCAACATTGTACTGTTCCACGTTATCTCTGGTCACCAGTTCTACCGGGACCGATATATAGGATTCCACAGCTTCTTTCCTGAGCAGCTTGTAGACGGCGTCTGCCGCCTCGTCCCCGATCCTGGTGGGAAACTGGGCCACACTGGCTTTCATCCTGTTCTCATAGATCAGCTGCTTGGCGTCCGGGGAGGCGTCTACGCCGTAGAGATCCACTTTGTCCAAAAGACCGTGTCCGTCCAGCGCTGCCGCCACGCCCAGGCTGGCGGGATCATTGAGACAGAAGACGCAGTCGAAACGGACGCCCTGCTCGATGAGTTTCTCCATCTTGGGCATGGCGATCTCCAGCTGTCCCTCACAGGGAACCTGTTCCACCACGCGGATCCCTTCCTGTCCCTGGATCATGTCCAAAAACCCCTGTACTCTCTCTTTACCTGATGTCGCAGTCTCATGCGTCATGATGACGACATCCGCCTTCTGTCTGGTACTGAGCAGGTACTCGCCGATAATGCAGCCGGCTCTGTAGTTGTCCGAGACGATGGTGCAGTCCGCAAGGTTCCGGTCGGAGATGCTCGAATCCACCACGATGATCCTGACGCCCTGTTCATGCGCCCTTTTAAGGACATCCGTCAGGCTGTCCGCGTTGACCGGCGTCAGAATGAGGACATCAATCCCCATCTCCAGCATCTCCTCGATCTGCGCGACCTGCCTCTCTACACTGAGGGCCGGATCCCTCAGGACCATCCGGTCCCCTTCCGCCTCCACTCTGTGACTGATCTGTTCGTTGAGGATCTCGTAGAACTCGTTATTCATGGTCATATAGCTGGCGCCGATCAGGTGTGAATGCTCCTTCTGGCCTGTGGATGCATCCGGCTGAAAGACCAGATAGAGCAGGAGCAGAATGACAGCGCCCGCCGCCATAAAGGCCATGGAAAACTTATATATTGTCTGATATGTGATCTTCATTGTATAACCCGAAACTTTTGAGTGCGCAAGGTCCGGTCAGTCGGGAATGATCTGTTCCAGGATCTGCGCTATGCCGTCGTGGTCGTTGTCCGCCGTCACATGGGCAGCGCCCGCCCGGATCTCCTCCGGCGCATTGCCCATCACATAGCCTGTGCCCGCCGCTTGGAGCATCTCCACATCGTTGTAATTGTCTCCGAAAGCGACCGTCTCCTGCGGGGAAATGCCAAGATACCGGCAGTAGCGGAGCACCGCTTCCCGCTTGGAGATGCCCTTGGCCATGATCTCCAGGAGAATATCACTGGATCTGACTACGGCCGTCTCCGGAAAGGCTTCTCTGACTTCCGCTTCGATCCGTGAAATGGTCCCCGGCGCGCAGATGCAAAGGAACTTATTGACACCGGCGCCGGCAGGCAGATCATCCACGGTGCCCTCTCTGGACCTCGCCTCCACGATCCTCTCCTCCTTCAGGATCCGCTCATCGCTTCTGTCCGGTGCGATCCAGTCGTCCCCCGAATAGATGCACCAGCTCATGTCGTACTTCTTCCCGGCAAAATACCGCTCGATCCTGGCCGCCGTCTCCCGCCGGATCTCCTTCGAGTAGAGCACCTTTCTGTCCGGATCCATGATCAGCGCGCCGCTGTAGGAGATCAGCGCGCAGGAAAAACCGTTCCTTCTCATGATCGGATAGATCCCGGAGGGACTTCTTGCCGAGACGATGACAAAGGGGATCCCCTTTCGGATGATCCGCAGGACCTGTTCTCTTGTCCTTGGCGTGACGCGGTGCATGGAGTTTAAGAGCGTTCCGTCGATATCCGTAAAAACCGCCTTGACACTGTGATCCAAATCGGCACCGCCTTTCTGTCTGACTGCGCAAAAAATAAAAACCCGTTACTAGAATACCTATTTCCAGGCAATCGGTCAATTCTGCATTTGTAAATGCCGCCGTTATGGAGTAAAGTAAGTAGCGTAAGCAGACAGAAATACCATGGTCCTATATTTTGACCTGATTGGAGAGGAAAAGACATGACATTTAAATACCCGGCTGTATTTAAGAAACACGAAGACGGCAGCTTCACCGCCTATTTCCCGGATCTGGCTATGTGCACCGCAAAGGGAGACACGCTGGATGACTGCATCAACGACGCGATCGCGGAATGCAGGGAGTGGATCCAGACAGAGCTTGAGGAGACGCTGGACATGCCTCCCGTATCCGACTTTGAGGATATCCACCTCGGGGAGAATGAGCATCTGCGCATGATCGGCGTCATTGTGCGCCTCTACGAAGGCTGGGACGAGTGACCGGCCCTCCTGTTTGCCTTTGCAAAAGCATAGAAGAAAGTGATCCGGCGGTCTTTCCCTCGCGAAAGACCGCCGGCATTTTTTTTTACCCTCTGATCTGACCGTCGCCGGTGATCATGTATTTATAGGATGTGATCTCGCGAAGGCCCATGGGGCCTCTCGCCTGCAGTTTCTGCGTGCTGATGCCGATCTCCGCGCCGAATCCGAACTCAAAGCCGTCCGTAAAGCGGGTGGAGACATTGACATAGACGCAGGCCGAGTCGATCTCGCGCAAAAAGCGGTCAGCCGCCTCCGTATTCTCCGTGACGATGCAGTCCGAGTGTCCCGTGTGATAGCGGTTGATGTGTTCGATGGCCTCCTCCACGGAGTCCACGGTCTTGACAGAAAGCATGAGCGCCAGGTACTCTCTCCCGAAGTCGTCCTCCGTGGCGGCTTCCGAGAGCGGAAGGAAGGCGCTTGCGTCTGCGTCTGCCCGCAGAAGGACATGATACTCCTCCATCGTCTTCGCGAGCATAGGAAGGAAGCGGTCCATCACATCTCTGTGCACGACCAGCGACTCCGCCGCATTGCACACGCCGATCCGCTGGGTCTTGGCGTTTACAAGGATCCGCATCGCCATATCGAGGTCCGCGTCCTTATCCACATAGATGTGGCAGTTTCCCGTGCCGGTCTCGATGACCGGAATCTTGCTGTTCTCCACAACGGCGCGGATGAGTCCGGCGCCGCCTCTGGGGATCAGGATGTCCACATACTGCCGCATTGTCATCAGTTCTCTGGTCGCAGCTCTGTCCGTCGTGGCAATGAGCTGCACGGCGTCGGGCTGCACACCGCATTCACTGAGCGCAGCTCTGAGCACATTCGTGATCGCGATATTGGAGTGGATCGCGTCGCTTCCGCCCTTTAAAATGACGGCGCTGCCCGCTTTGAAGCAGAGCGCGAACGCATCCGCCGTGACGTTGGGTCTGGACTCGTAGATCACGCCGATGACGCCCATGGGTACCCGGACCTTGCGGATCTTCATGCCGTTCGGCCGGACGAACTCATCCATCACTTCTCCGACCGGATCCGGCAGGTCCGCCACCTGGCGGAGTCCCTCTGCAATACCTTCGATCCGGGAAGGCGTCAGCGTCAGTCTGTCCACCAGTCCTTCGTTCATTCCGGCCGCTCTTCCCGCTTCGACATCTTTTCTGTTGGCCGCCAGGATCTCCTCCTGTCGAAGCGTCAGCATCCCGGCCGCGGTCATAAGGACGCTGTTCTTGGTGTCCGCGCTGAGTTTCTGCACGTCATATTTGATAGCGGCTGCCGTTCTGCAAAGATTTTCCACCATACTCATATCCGTTTCCTCGTGTTCTCCTGTCAGCATGATCAACAGTTTCTTAATTCCGATCTGAATTTTATTATATCCGCAGTGCTGTGCTTTGCACAAGGATCCTGATGTCTTTTATCTCCGGCTCATGTATCTGTCCCTTCCGTTTGGGCCGGCACCTGAAACCTGCGGCGGATCGCCTCCGCGACCCGGATGCCGTCCATGGCCGCAGACATGATGCCGCCCGCATAGCCGGCGCCCTCCCCGCAGGGATAAAGGCCCCGGATCTCAGACTGCAGGTCTTCTCCTCTGGGGATCCTTACCGGTGAGGAAGTCCTCGCCTCCAGTCCCGCGCAGAATGCTTCCGGGCCGGCAAATCCCTCGATCCTTCTGTCAAAATATTCCATTCCCTCAATGAGATCCGCCGTCAGCGCCGGGGGCAGAAGGCCGCTGAGATCGGCCTGCTTCCATCTGCCGCGGATGCAGAGGTCATGTGTGGTCAGATACGTATCCTGTTCCTTTTGTGCAGGCGCGGGATCTTCTTCTCCGGACGCTTTTCTCTGCGCAAAGCAAGCCTTGAGCGCCTGATACCTCTGAACGGGCACGCAGCCCTCTCCCAGCTTGAAAGCCCTCTCCTCCAGTTTTTCCTGAAAGCGCATGCCGTCCAGCGCGTGGCTGCCGCCGAATTCCTCCGTTCCCACCGTGCAGACGATCGCACTGTTGGCCCGCCCGCTGCCGCGCGCGTGCTCGCTCATGCCGTTGACCGCGATCCTCCCCGGCTCGGAAGAGGCGTCCACGATATATCCGCCGGGACACATGCAGAATGAGTATACGCCTCTTCCGGATGAAGCCCTGGCCGTCAGCTTATAAGCTGCCGGTGAGAGACCCAGCCGGCTCATTTCTTCCCGGTCGCAGATGCCGTACTGCGACTTGTCGATCAGGCTCTGCGGATGGGAGACGCGGAGACCAACGGCAAAGGCTTTCTGCTCCATGGGAACGCCGCGGCGGTAGAGAGACCTGATCGTGTCCCTGGCGCTGTGACCCGGCGCAAGGACGACCGTCTCTGCACCGATCTCGCTTCCGTCGGCGAGCCTCACCGCGCATACTGCGCCGTCCCGGATCGCGAGATCCGTGACCTGTGCGCCAAAGCGCACTTCTCCGCCGGCTTCGATGATCCTTCTGCGGATCGCCGGAATAACGGTCTTTAAAAGGTCTGTGCCGATGTGCGGCCTGCTCTCGCAGAGGATATCCTGCGGCGCGCCCGCCTCGGTGAAGATCCTGAGCACTTCGCCGCTTCTCCCCGTCTTGTCATTGATCTGGGTGTTGAGCTTACCGTCCGAAAACGTGCCTGCTCCGCCCTCTCCGAACTGAATGTTGGAGGCAGGGTCCAGAACGCCCGTCTCCCAGTACCGGGCAATGTCCCTGCTTCTCTCTTCCACGCATTTGCCGCGCTCGAGCAGGATGGGCCGGTAGCCGTGCTCCGCCAGCATCAGTGCACAAAAGAGGCCTGCGGGTCCCGCGCCGATCACGACCGGCTGCCCCTTCATATGCGCTTCTCCCGCTTCCGGGAAGCGGTAAGGCTGCTCAGACACCACCGATATGTCCCTGTTCCGAAGCTTCGCCGCGAGCTTTCTCTCCGCCGCCGCCCCTTCTCCCAGGTCCGCATCCACCGTGTAGATATCAAAGAGCTGCGGCTTCTTTCTGGCATCAAGGGCGTGCTTGCGGATCACATAAAAGAGCCGGCGGCTGCTGCCGATCCTCAGTATTTTGCGTATTTTGTTCTCCAGTTCCCGATCGCTGTGTCCGCACGGAAGCTTTAACTGGGAAATCCTGATCATATTGATTACTCCTTATGTCTTTGGTCCTGTGCCGCCGCTGCGCTCCTGCCGGCGATCCATCCGCTGGCGGCCGCCCACTGGAGATTGTATCCGCCGCATATTCCATCCACATCCAGAAGCTCTCCGGCCAGATAGAGCCCCCTGCATGTCAGCGACTGCAGGTTCCCGTCCGTCTCGGCGAGCGGGATCCCTCCCGACGTCACCTGCGCCTGACGGAAACCCGCCGTGCCGGTGATCCCCACCGGTACCGCCCGCATATCCTCAAGGATGCCCGAAAGGACCTCATCCGGCAGCTTGGATGCCTTGTTCTCCGCCTGCAGGCCTCTCCTGCGCAGGATCATATCCAGTATTTTCCGGTTCACCAGTCCGAGGAAGAAGGTGCCCAGCATGCAGTTTCTGTTTTCACCAAGCCTTCTGTCCTTCTCTCTCTTCCAGGTCTCCTCGTCCATATCCGGCAAAAAATCGATGACAGCTTCCACCTTCACGCCGCGGTCAAGGGCCCTTGCGGCCTGTGCGCTCAGCTGAAACACCGGGATCCCGGAGATCCCCTTTTCCGTCATCTGCAGCTCCCCCCGCTCGGCGGCAGCTTCTCTCTGATCCAGACAGAGCCTGATCCGGGCGTCGCATCTTGCGCCGGCTGACGCCTTCAGTGTTTTGTCTCCGGACAGGAGCGGCACCAGCGCCGGAAGCGGTTTGACCACGGTGTGTCCCAGCTCCCCGGCTATGCGGTAGAGATCGCCGCTGCAGCCGTATTGAGGACCGGCCATTCCGCCGCCTGCCAATATGACCTTTCCGGCGCGTATGACACTGCCTTTGTCCGTCCGGACTTCAAAGCGCCCTCCCGGCCCGTTTCCCTGCGTCTTTACCGAAGTGACGCGCTCCCCCAAAAGGATCCTGACGCCCAGCTGTCTGAGTATTTTCTCATAGGCCTCCGCGATCGTGGAAGCCTGGTCGGTAAGGGGATAGACATATCCCTGCCTGTCGTGGAGAAGTACGCCTCTCTCCTCCCAGAAGCGCATATGATCCTCCACGGAAAAACGCGCAAAAAAGGCGGAGAGATCTTCTCCCCCGCCTGCATGATAACAATTCTCCGCCATATGGAGATTGGTCAGGTTGCAGCGGCCGTTTCCGGTGGCATAGATCTTCCTGGCGATCTTGTCATTGGCGTCGATCAGCGTGACCCCGCATCCTGCCAAAGCGGCACTCACTGCCGCCATGCAGCCCGAAGCCCCCGCTCCGACCACTGCCGTCTCCGCTCTCATTGCGCCGCCGCTGCGATTCTTGTCCATACGGTGTCAACCTCCTGTAATGATCCTACCGGTGGCCGGATCTGTCAGATCAGGCCTCTCTCGTGATGCCCAGCGCATCCAGGGCCGTCCTCTGTCTCTCCTCCATCACCTCCGCCTCTTCCGGCGTCATGTGATCGTATCCGCACAGGTGAAGCATGCTGTGTGCTGTGAGGAAGGCAAATTCCCGCAATTCGCTGTGCCCGTACTCCGCCGCCTGCTCCTTCACCTTCTGCGCGTTGATGACGATGTCGCCCAGCATCACGCAGTCATTGTCCGGATTGATGCAGCTCTCATCAATACAGTCGAATTCTGCGGGGGACTCATAATCGAGTCCCGGAAAAGAGAGCACGTCCGTGGTCCTGTCGATCCCGCGGAATTCCAGGTTCAGGCGGTGCACTTCCTCCGCATCCGTGATCACCAGCGAGATCTCCGCATCCTGATCAAAATGCTCCCGGGCGAGCACCTCTTCGCAGACCCTCAGAGCGGTCTGCTCCGGGTCGAACTCAAACTTTTCTTCGGTTTGTATATCTGTGTTCAAAACGACCATGTTTTTCGTAATCCTCATATGCCTTGACGATCTTCTGGACCAGCGGATGGCGGACGACGTCTCGGGACGTCAGGTTGATAAAGCTGATCCCGTCCACATTCCTGAGCACCTTCATGGCGACGTCCAGTCCCGAGCGGGAGCTCGGCGCCAGGTCCTTCTGGGTCGCATCTCCCGTGATGATGGCGTGGGATCCGAAGCCGAATCTGGTCAGGAACATCTTCATCTGCTCCGGCGTCGTGTTCTGCGCCTCGTCCAGGATGATGTAGGCGTTGTCCAGCGTCCTGCCTCTCATATAGGCAAGGGGCGCCACCTCGATCAGCCCGTTCTCCATGTTGCGCCGGAAGTTCTCCGCACCCATGATCTGATAGAGTGCGTCGTACAGAGGTCTCAGGTAGGGATCCACCTTGCTCTGGAGATCGCCGGGAAGAAAGCCCAGCTTTTCTCCTGCCTCGATCGCCGGTCTCGTCATGATGATCCGCTCCACTTCCTTGTTCTGGAAAGCAGTGATCGCCATGGCCATGGCCAGGAATGTCTTTCCGGTTCCGGCCGGCCCGTTGGCAAATACGATGAGATTGTTTCTGATGGCATCAATATATTTCTTCTGGCCCAGCGTCTTGGGCTTGACCGGCTTGCCGCTCACTGTGTGGCAGATGATGTCCTTGTCAAAATCCGCCAGCATGGCGGGCTCTGCCTCATCCTTCATCTCAATGGCATAATCCACGCTCTGGTCCTCGATCTC
>CACXGR010000019.1 GCA_902767235.1 uncultured Lachnospiraceae bacterium
GCAGAGGAGATCGTTCCGCAGTTTCTGGAGGAGTGCGCGATCGGCGGCACACACTATGCGCTGCCCTACATGCGCTCCACCGAGGCCTGCTATGTCAACAAGACGCTGGTGGAGAAGCTGGGATTTGAGCTCCCGGATATCCTGACCTGGGACTTTGTCTGGGAGGTCTCGGAGGCGGCCATGAAGAAGGACAGTGACGGAAACTTTGCCGTCAACGGGCAGAAAGTCATGATCCCCTTCATCGACAAGTCCACGGACAACATGATGATCCAGATGCTGAGGGAGCGGGACGCCGGCTATTCCACGGACGAGGGAGAAGTGCTCCTGTTCAACGACACTACCAGGGAGATCCTGATGACTGTGGCGGAGCATGCAAAGACAGGCGCCTTCTCCACCTTCAAGATATCGAGTTACCCCGCCAACTTCCTCGATGCCGGACAGTGCATATTCGCCATCGATTCCACGGCGGGCGCCACCTGGATGGGCAGCCACGCGCCGCTCTCGGACATCAGCAAGGACAAATTTGTCGAGTTCGAGACGGAAGTGAGAATGTTCCCCCAGTATGACCCGGAGAACCCCAAAATGATCTCTCAGGGTCCCTCCGTCTGTATCTTCAACAAGGAGGATCCGCAAGTGGTTCTGGCCTCCTGGCTGTTCACGCAGTATCTGATCAGCAATGATGTGCAGATCGCCTATTCCCAGACAGAAGGCTATGTGCCGGTGACCATCAAGGCGCAGAATTCCGAGGAGTATCAGGACTATCTTGCCAGAATGGGCGAGGACAACAACCTGCACTACGATGTCAAGATCAAGGCGGCAAAGCTCCTGATCGACAACGTGCAGCACACCTTTGTCACGCCGGTCTTCAACGGATCCACATCCCTTCGCGACGCTGCGGGACAGCTGATCGAGGATGTGACCAAGTCCGTGCGCAGAAAGAAGACGGTGGACGACGCCTATCTGGACGCCCTCTTTGACGACGTCACGTCGCTCTACCGGCTGGACCAGACCACAGGTCTTGGCGGCGGCAAAAAGCAGGACATGGGACCTCTTCCGACGGCTTCCAAGGCGCTTTTGATCACGCTGGGCGTCACCTGGATCCTGATCGGCATCTACTATGTGCGGGAGAGAATGAAAGCCTCATCACAAAAGTGATGAGAGAGGGAAATCGGATATGGGATGCTATTTTGGCGGATATCCGCTATAATAGATGTGGCTTACGTTCTTAGGACCGGAGCCGAGCAGCACAAACGGCGAAGCCGCTGATCCCCCGGGGAAGCGGCGGCGGTCGCAGATCTTACCATGGAGGAAGTTATGAAAAAAGCAATTGTTATCATGCTGACCGGCGCCATGATGCTGGCAGCGGTCGCCTGCGGAGGCGGCAGCGGTTCTTCGTCCACACCGGCAGCACCGGCAGAGGAGACACAGACGGAGGAGACAGAGCAGAAAGAAGAGACCCCTGAGGCGGAAGTCGAGGAGACCACGGAAGAGGAAGTGAATATACCCGAGGATCCCATGACTTATGAGGAATACGCGGCGGCGGAAGTCGACAGCGAAGTCGTGATCGAGGGCGCGATCCAGGCCAAACAGGCTTACTATGGTGAGCAGAGCACGGCCAGCGTTTACCTCCAGGACGAGACCGGAGGTGCCTATTTCCTTTACAATCTCCCCTGCACGGAGAAGGAATATGAACTGATGGAGATCGGCAAGAAGATCAAGGTCAAAGGATACAAAGCGGAGTGGTCCGGCGAAGTGGAAGTAGTGGACGCGATCTGGATGTTCGTCGACGGCGAGTACATCGCCGAAGCGGAGGACGTGACAGCACTTCTGGGCACCGATGAACTGATCAAGAAGCAGAACAAGAAAGTCGTCTTCAAGGGCGTCAAAGTGGAGCCGATCGGCGAGGACGGCAATGCGGCGTTCCTTTACAACTATGACGGATCCGGTGCGGAGGGCGATGATCTTTACTTCAACGTCTCCGTCAACGGACAGACCTATTCCTTCACAGTCGAGTCCTATCTCTGCGGCCCCGACACCGATGTCTACAAGGCAGTCAAGGATTTCAAGGTCGGCGACGTCATCGATCTGGAGGGCTTCCTGTACTGGTATGAGGGACCCAACCCGCACATCACAGCAGTCCTTGCTCAGTAAGAGCTTAACAGACAACGCATGATCACATGACAGGAAGCGGCGCTGCGCAGCATGAACCAAGGAGTTCCTGCGCGGCGCTGTTTTTTTGTCCGCAAAAATCACGGAGTTCTGCTATAGTTAAATTGAGGGTATCTTGAATCTTTGATGAAGGAGTTCGAAATGAGTATTAGCAAAATAGTGATCACAGGCGGGCCCTGCGCAGGCAAGACAACAGCGATGAACTGGATCGCCAACGCTTTCAGAGGGAGGGGGTACGACGTCCTGTTTGTACCTGAGACAGCGACGGAACTGATCACGGGCGGAGTAGCACCGTGGACCTGCAGGACGAATTCGGATTACCAGCACTGCCACATGAGATTTCAGCTGGATAAGGAAAAAGTCTTTGAACAGGCGGCCAAGGTCATGAAAAGGGACAAGGTCCTGATCGTCTGTGACAGAGGGGCGCTGGACAATAAAGTGTATATGGACGAGGAAACCTTTGCGTCAGTCCTCGCCTCAGTCGGCGCCAGCGAGGTGGAACTGCGGGATCAGTACGATGCGGTCTTTCATCTGGTGACGGCAGCCAAGGGCGCGCAGGAGTTCTACACGACCTCCAACAATACGGCCAGGACAGAGACCGTGGAAGAGGCGGCCGCCATGGACGACGGCTTCATTGCGGCCTGGACCGGACATCCGCATCTGCGGGTGATCGACAACACAACGGATTTCACGGAGAAGATGAAGCGCCTGATCGCGGAGATCAGCTCCTTTTTGGGCGAGCCCGCTCCGTTCGAGATCGAGCGCAAGTATCTGATCGAATATCCGGACATCGCCTGGCTGGAGTCTCTGCCCAACTGCGAGAAGGTCGACATCATCCAGCTCTATCTCAAAGTAGACGAAAAAGAGGAGATCCGGGTCCGTCAGCGGGGCAGCGACGGCCACTATGTCTATTACCTGACCAGAAAGATCAAGATCAACGATCACAAGCGCATACAGATGGAGAGAAGGATCTCCGAGAACGAATACCTGAATCTGATCATGAATGCAAACGACTCACAGGGAAGGATCCGCAAGGTGCGCTACTGCCTCACCTATGACAATCAATACTTCCAGATTGACGTTTACCCCTTCTGGAAAGACAAGGCCATTGCGGAGATCGAACTGCATGACGTCAGTGAGAAAGTCCGCTTCCCGAAGGAGATCAAGGTCATCAGGGAAGTGACGGATGATCCGGAGTACAAGAACGCGTCGCTGGCCAGGCACAGGCCGAAGTGAAGAAAGGGAGAGCCGGGCGGACGGGGCGATCCCGTCCGGCGATGCCGAAGACACCGCAGTTATGTTTGCGCAAGGCATGTCCCGAAGAAACGGGACATGCCTTTTAAACTTTTGAGGCTTCTAAGTTTCAATTAAGCTTCGCGTGAAATAATAAGCGAAGCAAAGCGAAAGAGAGGTGAGGATACAGTGATACAGAATGCGATCGACAAGAGCGAAGGGATCCGTTACCGGCACGAATGGAAGCATGAGATCACATATGCGGACCTGATCGCAATCCGGCAGAGGCTGCGGGCGGTCGCGGAGACGGACCCGCATGCGATAGACGGGAAATATCTGATACGGAGTCTGTATTTTGACAATATGAAAGACAAAGCGCTGCGGGAGAAGGTCGACGGCGTGAACCGCAGGGAAAAATTCCGCATCCGCTACTACAACGGCGATCCGGCCGCTGTGATCCATCTGGAGAAGAAGAGCAAACTGAACGGACTGGGCACCAAGTATTCGGCGCCGCTCACCATGGAGGAGGCGCAGAAGATCGTGGACGGCGACATCGGCTGGATGATGGATTCGCCTCACCCGCTGATCCAGGAGCTCTACTGCAAAATGCGGTATCAGGGCATGAAGCCCAGGACCATTGTGGACTACACAAGGGAGCCCTACATCTACAGACCGGGAAATGTGAGAGTCACATTCGATTACGGGATCCGGACAGGACTTCGCGCAACGGATTTTCTGGATCCCGCCTGCGTGACCATCCCGGCGGGGGACGCGGGGATCATCCTGGAAGTCAAATGGGATGACTTCCTCCCTTCGATCATCAGGGACGCGGTGCAGACGCCGGGAAGGAGAGTCTGCGCATTTTCCAAATACGCGCAGTGCAGGATCTACGACTGAAACAGGAGCCCGTTCGGGCCTTATTCAAATAAAAACAAAGAAATGAGGGACAAAAAATGACATTTTCGGACATCTTCAAATCGAGTTTTCTTGCAAATGTAACGGCGGTCAGCATGTTTGACATGGTGCTGGCGCTTCTTCTGGCTTTCGGCGTCGGCGTGTTCATTTACCTGATCTATAAAAAGACATACACAGGGGTCATGTATTCATCTTCCTTCGGTGTGACCCTGGTGGCGCTCACGATGATCACGACGCTGGTGATCCTGGCCGTGACCAGCAACGTGGTGCTCTCCCTTGGTATGGTCGGTGCGCTGTCGATCGTGCGATTCAGGACAGCGATCAAAGAACCTCTGGACATCGCCTTCCTGTTCTGGTCCATCGCGGCCGGCATCGTTCTGGCGGCGGGCATGATCCCGCTGGCCGTGTTCGGCAGTGTTCTGATCGGCCTGATCATTCTCTTTTTCTCCAGCCGCAAAGACACCTCCAATCCCTATATCGTGGTGATCGACTGCGACGGGCATGACAGCGAGGAGAAGGCGGCAGCCTTCCTCAAAGAGCACGCGGACAAGTGCACGGTAAAGAGCAAAACAGCCCGCAAAGGCAGCGTCGAGCTCAGCATCGAGATCCGCCTGAGGGATGACAACACGGACTTCGTAAACGCTCTGGCAGATATCGAGGGCGTGAACAGCGCTGTGCTCGTGAGCTACAACGGCGACTACATGGGCTGATTGCCGGGAGGCAGCAATATGTCAACGCACAAAAACGTAGACAGGATCTGCGTTGTCATCGTCGTCATCAGTCTCATATTGACGGTACTGTTCATGAACGGTGAGTCTTTGGGCATCATCAAGATCGTGGACGAAGACGCGGAACAAAACTCGGATTCCGTCTACTTTACTTCCAATGACCTCAGCGGCAGCTGGGATACTTCCGGCGCAGTGACGATCACGCTCGACGGAGACGGAGCCGAGATCTCCGGCAACGGCGCGTATGTCATAGACGGAAATGTAGTGATCACGAACGCCGGTCACTACGTGGTGTCGGGCAAACTATCTGACGGATACATCTCGGTGGACGCTTACGACTCCTCCAAAGTCTGGATCCTTCTGGACGGTGTGGAGATCAACTGCAGCGACAATGCCTGTATCCGGGTGGACCAGGCGGATAAAGTGTTCCTCACGCTTGCAGAGGGCAGCCAAAATATACTCACCGGCGGCTCGGCATATTCCGACGAGGCGCTCAGCGACGGGACAGATGGAACTGTCTATGCCCACGACGATCTGACGATCAACGGGAGCGGCTCTCTAACAGTGAATTCTCAGTACGAACACGGGATCTCCGCCAACGACGACCTGGTCATCACGGGCGGTACGATCACGGTGACGGCGCCTTCGGACGCGATCCGGGCCAATGACAGCATCCGCATCTGCGGCGCCAGGATCACGGCGGAAGGCGGTGACGACGGCATCGTCACCACAAATGCAGTAGAAAACGGCTATCTGTATGTGGAATCCGGGACGCTGAAGATCACAGCGGGAGGCGACGGCATCCACACCACCGGGGATATCGAAACAGCCGGCGGCGATATCACGATCTCGGCCGGCGATGACGGCGTCCACTCGGACACGTCGGTCCGCGTGTCAGCCGGCACACTGCTGATCGAGGAGTGCAGCGAGGGCATCGAAGCCTTGACCATTGACGTCTCAGGCGGCGACATCACGGTCTATGCAGAGGACGACGGATTCAACGCCAACGGCGGCAGCGGCGATGCGTTCGGCGGCGGCGGTCCGGGATTTGGCGGCCATCGAGGCGGGGAGAGCAGTGAAGCAGTCTCCGGCACGGAATCAGAGAGCGGCGAAATGCCTGTCCCTCCGGATATGGATTCCTCTGAGGAAAATGCACAGTCGACTTCTGATTCGGCTGACGAGGAGACATACATCTCCATCAGCGGCGGAACGATCTCGATCATCATTGAGAACGGAAGAGATGCGGACGGACTGGATTCAAACGGTGACATCCTGATCAGCGGCGGGACGATCCTGATTAGCCTGCCGGGGAGCAGCGGAAACTGCGCAGTGGACTATGCAAGCGAGAACGGAGGTACGGCCAGCATCAGCGGCGGAACGATCATCGCCTGCGGCGATTCCTCCATGGCAGAAGGGTTTGACGCATCCTCTGCCCAGGCATCCGTACTCTATAACATCAGCACTGCCGCAGAGGCGGGCACCACACTGTCGCTGAAAGATGCGGAAGGAAATGTGCTTCTGACCTGGGATGTCCCCTGCAGTTTCTCATCCGCACTGATCAGCTGCCCTCAGATGCAGGTGGGCAGCACCTATAAAGTGGTGATCGGAGAGAGCGAAGAGGAGATCACGCTCGAGGAGGTTTCTTCTTCTTTCGGTGAAGTGCAGGGCGGTATGTTCGGCGGGAACATGGACAACAAATCGACAAAGCTGGAGTGTCATTTCTCCACTTCGAAGTACTTATCCAGTACAATGCTCCAGACCGCCATTGTCTCGGCGTCAAACATGGTGGACTCGTATTCCGTATTGCCGCCGTTTAAGTAGAACTTGTTCTCGTGTCCGTCCAGGATCCAGGCGTCCTCTTTCCCTTCCGCGACCACGTCAAAAACCTGCCTGGTATTATTCGTGGAATCAAGGATCAGGTCATTGAGCGTGACATCGACACTGTAGAACTCATTGGCAATGGTGAGGCAATAGATCATCGCCCGCTGGAACTGCTCGTAGGCGGTCATCAGCTGCGGATCCACGATCTGAACAGAAGTGAGACCGTAGAGGAATTTGCGGTTGATCGTTCTGCCGTCTTCGAGGACCTTGCTGTCGATGTAATCACACAGGCCGCCCAATGTTTTGCCGTTGTATAAGACGGTGTCGTCGTTCACTGTTCCGTTGGGGATGACAACAAGACCATTGTCCTTATATTTGACGTTTACGAATGCATACACAGCGTCATATTCCTCCTCACCTGCTGTTCCGGGTGCTTCGGGTGCGGCGGCGAGTGCCCCGTCTGTGGCGGCGAGCGATGCGGCCTCAGTCAAAAGTTCGTCATCGGCGGCACTGGTTTCTGCCTGTGCGCCGGCTTCGGCAGCGGCATCCGTTTCCGGTTTGGCTGCAGCTTCGGCAGCGGCAGCCGTTTCTGTCTCTGCGCCGGCCTCAGCGTCAGCATCTGCATCCGCTTCGGCGGGAGCGCTTTCCTGCGCCGCCGGCTCTGATGAAGAACTGCTGCCGGTACTTCCGCAGCCGGCAAGGGAAAAGACAAGTGCAAGGGATATAAGAATGGAAATGGATCTTCGGAACATGATCAGGACCTCCTTGTTCGAACAAAATTTCGTCTTCATTATAGCATAGGAGGCCGTTTAGATGAATCCATGCTTTTTGTCCTGAAAAGTATTCTGACTTTTGGCAAATAAAAGTATAATACATATAGGAAATATCATTTCCGGCAGCTGCTGCAGACCGTACCGGTAAGGGAATAAGAGGCGCCCGGCGCTTCGGAAAGGGGGCAATATGTCTAAGAAGCTTGGGAATCTGATCAAAGAAGCACGTACAGCCAAAGGGATCACACAGTCGTCACTGGCAGATCAAGTTGCCGGTCTCACCGCATCCGACGTCGGCAAAATAGAGCGCGGCGAGAAGGAACCGACGCAGGACATCATCAAAAAGATCGCGAAGACCCTGGGCGTGACGCAGAAATCGCTTCTGGATGCCGCGACAGGCGGGGGAAAGACGGACACGGGTAAGAAGACATCGTCCGCCGGGAAGACATCGTCCGCAAAAAAGACGACGTCCGCCAAAAAGCCCTCCGCCGCCAAGACAGCGGTGAGCGCCCTGAAGCTCACTGCGACGGAGAAAAAGCTGGTGGAGCTCTACCGGAAAGCCGATGCAAAGACGAAAAAGGCGGCGATCAATCTCCTCGAGGGAGACAGCAATGCGGTAGAACTGATCAGTGCCCTGCTGGCTGCAAAGAGAACGGGGACCACCGGCAGTTCCGGAAGCCCGGGGACATCGGATCTTCTGAACGCACTTCTGTCCGGAAAGACCGCAGGTTCGGGATCCGGCAAGGACAGCGAGAGTATCGGCGCGTTTCTCGACATTCTGGGGAAACTCAGCAAGTGACAGGAATCTCTGCAGATCCCGGTATTGCTTGAGATTCTGTGTTCATCGACTGCTGTTTTGTGCTATAATCATACATTGTTGCTGAAATGTGTCAGGAACCCGTTCCGGCACATTTTATTATTGTGTTTTTTGTTATTTTTCGAGGTGACCGGCAAATGAATCAGACTGAACAAACCACCCCCGCAGCCAATCCCAAAGCGCTCCTTCCAATCCTGCTGTTTCTGATCGTCTATCTGGGAAACGGCATTTTCTTCGAGTATATAAGGCCTGAGGAAGGGCAGATGGGCTTTTATGTCGTATCTGTCGTGCTCGCTTTTTCCATCGCCCTGATCGCGGCTTTTATGCAGAACCGGAAGCTGTCTTTCGAGGAGAAGATCCATATCTGCGCCCGGGGGATCGGCGACGACAACATCGTGATCATGCTGTTCATCTTCCTGATGGCAGGCGCTTTCAGCGGGATCGCGTCTGAGGCGGGCGGCGCCTCCAGCACGGCCAACCTGCTGCTCAACATCATTCCCGGCAAGTTCGCAGTGCCGGGGCTCTTCGTCATCGCCTGCCTGATCTCCATGGCAATGGGGACCAGCGTGGGGACCATCTCTGTTTTGGCACCGATCGCATGTGCGGTATCGCAGAACGGCGGATTGTTCCTGCCCCTGTGCGTCGGGATCGTGGTCGGCGGCGCAATGTTCGGAGACAACCTCTCTTTCATTTCGGATACCACGATCGCGGCGACCAAGACCCAGGGCGTGGAAATGAAGGACAAATTCCGTACAAATATTAGAGTGGCCCTGCCGGCGGCGCTGATCACGCTGGTGATCCTTGTGATCTACGCGCTCATGAGCGGCGGCGTTTCCGTCGGAACCTTTGCGTTCAACATCTGGCAGGCACTTCCTTACTTTATTGTTCTTGGCATGTCCGTTCTCGGCATCAATGTTTTTCTGGTACTGATCACCGGAATCCTGCTGTTCATCCTGGTCGGCATCTTCACCGGATCGCTGACATATGCGACGGCGCTGGCTTCCATGGGCAGCGGTATCAGCGGGATGTTCGAGACGATGATCGTCACGATCCTCGTGGCCTCCATCGCCGCGCTCATGAAGGAGAACGGCGGATTTGAGGCGATCCTGGCCTTTATCCGCAAGAATGCGGACAGCAAGCGGGGCGGTATGTACGGAATCGCCTTTTTGACGGCGTTTATGGACATTGCCACAGCGAACAATACGGTTGCGATCGTTATTTCGGCGCCTATCGCCAGAGATATAACGAAGGAGTACGGAGTGGATCCTAAACAGACGGCATCCCTTCTCGATACCTGCTCCTGCATAGTGCAGGGGATCATCCCCTATGGCGCGCAGCTGCTGGTGGCAGCCAATATCGCGAAGCTGACGAGTGTTTCCATGATCCCTTTCCTGATCTATCCGTTTGTCCTTCTGGTGTTTGTGGCCGTATCCATTCAAAGGACGAGGTAAAAGGAAATGACCAATAGCAGAGAACTTTTTCAGGAAGAACTTGAGCGGCTCCTGGCGGATCCCAGGATCCGGAAGCTGGAAAACTTCCCGCAGCACAACGGCAGCAATACGCTTAAGCACTGCGAGGCGGTGGCAGAGCGCAGTTTTGAGCTGGCGGAGAAGCTGGGCTGGGATATTGATGAAAAGGAACTCGCCCGCGGCGCGATGCTCCATGACTATTATCAGTATGTGATCAAGGAGCAGGGAATCTCTGCGTATAAGCACGGAACTTCCCACCCTGCGATCGCAATGAGAAAGGCTGACAAGGATTTTAAGCTGACGAACAAGGAAAAGAACATCATAAGAGGCCACATGTGGCCGCTTACCTTCCTGCATCCGCCCAAATCCAGGGAGGCGTTCCTCGTATGCCTGGCTGACAAGGATGTGGCTGCCAAAGAGTTTGCGAAGCCGGAGATCGGCAAGGTCAGGAAGGCAGCAAAGAGAGTGAAAGATATCGTCTTGGACTGATGAAGAACAAGAGGCGGGGCATACAGGCCGAAGAGGTATGTGTGCCCCGCTTTTCATGTGGTTTGTGCCCTACAGGGCGATTGCACAATTTGGGGGATTGGGCGATAATAACAGTATACGGACGCAGCCCGCCCGGATCCGGTCTGCGGCACAGACAGCGTCTGCATGATCAAAATAGCAAAGGAGGGGGATTGTTTTGAGAGCGATCAAGAAAGTGGCTGCAGTAGTTCTGGC
>CACXGR010000020.1 GCA_902767235.1 uncultured Lachnospiraceae bacterium
CAGAGGTCACTTTCGCACCTTTAACGTCTTCAAATACGCCTTCTGCTCATCCGTGATTCTATAGCTCTCCACGCTTTTCTGGATCGCCTTATTATGTGTCCAGTCAGCCAGCCTCTTCTCTTCCAGATATGGCAGGATCGTTTCGTACTGCTTCGCCAGTGCGGTCGCAAAGTACCACGCGATCATCATGTTGACGTAGTACTCCTCTGATCTGACTTCGGCCACCATGTCCGCGTATTTGGGGTCAAAACGCTCATCCAGGAAATGCTGCATCAGCATCCCGATCGCAAACCTGATTGTGTATGTTTTGTCAGCGTTGATCCATGACCGAATATAGGGAAGCAGTTTCTCCGGCTCTTTTCTGAACGCCTTTGGCGAAAGCTGGTCGCAGGTGGCCCAATTGTCGATGCAGGGCAGAAATGCGTCAACCTCCGCTATGCACTTGTCAAAATCCTTCTCCAGCGAGATCACAAAAGCGTGCAGCTGGTCTTCGTCAAAATATTGATGCGGCGCGCAGGCAAGAAACGCCTCCACATCTGTGTCCCTGTACAATCTTTTGGCAAATGTGCGCAGCGCCGGTGTCCGGACGCCAATGATCCTGCCGGCCGATACGGTGGGAATGATTCTTGCCTGCATAAGGGCATACTCCTTATCCTGCATCCGAAACAGTTCGGCCACGATCTCATCTCTGTTCATGATATACTCCTTCTCTTTAAGCGACCTCTGGGGTCGTTTGTCCATGGTTTTTCGTTTCCGAAGCGTATATATATACAGTTGATATCAAAATGCTCAAACATAATTCTAACAACATACGGAGGGAAAAACATGAAAAACGTGATCGCAGCAATATTTGATGTTGAGAGTGAAGGCTACCATGCCATCGCAAAGCTCAGACAGATTCCTGACACCGGCAGTTATACCATCCTTCAGATGGCGCTCATCAAAAAGGAAAACGGCGGCGTAAAAGTCTGCGAGATATTTGATTCCGGTGTGGATACATCCGACGATACCGTTCTGGGCGGCGTGCTCGGCGGACTGGTCGGTATCCTGGGAGGCCCGCTCGGCGTACTTCTGATGAGCTCCTACGGAATGGCAGCCGGCAACCTTATGGATCTGGGAGATGCTGCCGACGGCCTTTCCCTGATCGAGACCGTTGCTGACAAACTGGGCGACGATACCGTGGCGCTCGTGATCTACGCAGACGAGAGAAATGAGTCCGTGATCGATGCGCATCTCGCAGATTTCAAGGTTGAGATCCGCCGCTATGATGCCGCCGCGATCGATCAGGAAGTCGAGGACGCGATCACGATGCAGGAAGAGATGGCCCGCCAGGCACGTCTCGACTTCCGCAAAGAGGTTAAAGACAACATCAAACAGAAGCACGAAGAAAAAGTCGACAAGATCAAGGCTGCCATCGAAAAGCATGACTGACCCGGCCGATTAAGAAAAACAAACCTGTTAGAGCGCGCCCATGGCGCGCAAACTTAAGAAAAAAATGACTTTTGAAGAGAGACTTGCGCAGACACAGGCTAAGCTCGACGAGCTGAAAACGAAGAGGCGTAACGCTCATTACAATAGACACGAATGGGGCGGCAGCACACAAATGTGCTGCCGCCCCATGTTTTAAAGAGGCTGTCCTGCTTCCGGCGATACAGTTTATACGTTATTTCGCTTTTCTGTTTCTGTTGAAATTGATCAGGCAGCCTGCCTTCACGATCTCCCTCTCATTCTGCGTCATATCCTGAATGTAGAGACGGATCTCCTGCGGCTTGCCGTCCTTGATCACATAGGCCTTGATATCGGACAGGTCGCCGTCCAGAATCTCGCGGATGCCGGGCACATAGATGTAGTCGCCGACTTCGATCATGTCCGGCTCGCCCTTTAAGTGGAAGGGGATCATGCCCCAGTTCATTACGTTGGAGCGGTATCTCTTGGTGGCGTAGTCCTGCGTGATATTGGCCAGTCCGCCGATGACGCGCTGGCAGCTCGCCGCCTGCTCGCGGGCGGAGCCGTCGCCGGGCTTATTGGCGTAGATCATGGAGCCGATCTCGATGGAAGCGGGATCCACGTTCTCACTGCCGGGGATCTGTGCGATGGCCGCATAGACGGCTTTCAGCGCAGGATCCAGCGCCGCCGCATCCTGCCCTGCCACGCGGGCTCTCTCGATCTTGTCGACCGCCTTGGACCTGCCCACATACTCGGGATCTCTTCTGGAGAGTGTGAACTCCGCCAGGCCCAGGGGATTGGAGCGGAAGGAGGAAGTCTCGCCCGAAGGGATCAGCTCGTCTGTGGTCGTAACTTCGTCCAGGATCTTGGAGCAGACCTTGAGCAGGATGTTCTCGCCCAGAGCTTCCATGCTCGGCCAGGGCTTGATGTTGGGGCCGTCAAACAGTTCCTCAGCCTGGTCAGCCTTGCCGTAGCCGTTGTACACTCTTGCTTTGTAAACGGTATCATCGAAATTGTACTCC
>CACXGR010000021.1 GCA_902767235.1 uncultured Lachnospiraceae bacterium
CCCAATGCCCCCAAAAGCAGGCAAGCAAGCTTTACGCCAATCGCGAACCAGATGTTCTCGTTGACGATCCGGATGCACTTTCGCGCGATCCGAATGGCTTTGGAGATCTTCATCGGATCGTCGTCCATGAGAACGACATCTGCCGCCTCAATGGCTGCGTCGGAGCCGAGGGCTCCCATTGCAATGCCAAGGTCGGCAATGGCAAGCACCGGTGCGTCGTTGATCCCGTCGCCGACAAAAGCAAGCGTCGCGTTGGTTCCTGCTTTTTGTGCCTTCTCCTCCATGAGCTTCTCCGCCAAACTGACCTTGTCTTCCGGCAGAAGCTCCGCATGCACTTCGTCAATTCCTACTTCCTCGGCCACGCTCTTTGCCATGGAAGTGATGTCGCCGGTGAGCATCACAGTCTTCATAACACCGGCTTTCTTCATAGCTCGGATCGCCTCCGCCGAGGTCGGCTTGATCTCATCTGAGATGAGCACATGACCGATGTATTCGAACTGGGCCAGGCCGGCAGCTGCCGGATTTTCAGCTTCTTTTTTCGCCACATAGACGACCGTGCCGACCCGGCGGCAGGGCTCGCATTTGATGCCCAGCTGCTCCATCAGCTTGAGGTTTCCGGCAGCGATCTGCATGCCGTCCACCGTGGCGACCAGTCCCTTGCCGCTGATCTCCTGCACGTCCGTCACGCGGTTCATGTCAAGCGCCCGTCCGTCTTTCTCATAGGCTCTGCGGATGCTCACGGCGATGGGGTGTGTGGAGTGGCCTTCCGCGTGCGCCGCCAGTTCCAGGATCTCGGTGGGATCCATATTTTGATCGCCTCCGTCGTGTACCGCCGTCACCTCGAAGTTTCCCTTTGTGATGGTCCCGGTCTTGTCCATGACCACATACTTCACATTTGCCAGTGTCTCCATGAAGTTGGATCCTTTGATCAGGATCCCCTCCCTGCTGGCGCCGCCGATCCCGCCAAAAAAGGACAGCGGGACGCTGACCACGATCGCGCAGGGACAGCTGATGACCAAAAAGGTCAGTGCTCTGTAGATCCAGTCAGACCAAAGCGCCCCGTCAGAGGTCTTATGGAAGACCAATATATTAACCAGCGGGCCAAGGATTGCCAGAGCCAGCGCACCATAACACACCGCCGGCGTGTACCACCTTGCAAATTTGGAGATGAACTGCTCGGACTTGGCCTTGCGTTCGCCGGCATTCTCGACGAGTTCCAAAATTTTGGAAGCGGTGGATTCATCAAACTCCTTGGTAGTCTCCACGCGCAGAAGGCCCGATATGTTCACGGAACCGCTGATGATCTCATCGCCCGGCTTTACATCCCTGGGCAGGCTCTCGCCGGTCAGCGCGCTGGTGTTGAGCGAAGAGATTCCTTCCAAGACCACACCGTCGATCGGAACTTTCTCGCCCGGCCGGATCACGATGATACTGCCGACCTCGACCTCGTCGGGATCCACCTTCTCCACTTCGCCGTCCTGCTCAAGGTTCGCGTAATCGGGCCGGATGTCCATCAGCTCGCTGATGCTGCGTCTGCTCTTGCCGACGGCTATACTTTGGAAAAGCTCGCCGATCTGGTAAAAGAGCATTACCGCCACGGCTTCCGTGTACTCCCCGAGGATCATCGCGCCGATCGTCGCCACCGCCATCAAAAAGCACTCGTCAAAAACCTGATGATTCCGGATTCCCTTCCACGCCTTCCTCAGCACATCGTTGCCGACAGTGAGGTAGGGAATCATAAACAGTACAAAGCGCAGTACCGGATACTCCTCCAGAGGGAGAAGATACAGCACTACAAGCATAACTGCTGCCGCGATGACGCGCAGCAGCAGATTTTTTTGTTTCTTTGTCAAGTTGTTGATATTCATATCTTTATTCCTCTTACAGGAATTTGTTTTTTAATCGATCCGCTTTGTCCGTCGTCGGAGATTACAGGAAAATCTCGCAGTCGTCTTCTACGACCTTGCAGTTCTTAAGTACATCCTGCATGACTGCCGCCGGATCCGCACCGTCTTCAAATTCCACCTTCATCTTCAGTGCCATGAAGTTGACCGTCGCATCTTTGACGCCGTTCGTCTTCTTGGCCGCCTGCTCCATCTTGTTGGCGCAGTTCGCGCAGTCTACGTCGATCTTGTATGTTTTTTTCATTTCCTGCCCCTTTCATTCATTGATGTGTTCCAGTCCCATAGAGATGATGGTCCTGACATGATCGTCTGCCAGATAGTAGATGATCTGCTTGCCCTCCCGGCGGCCGCTCACGAGCCCGGCCTGCTTGAGCAGGCGCAGCTGATGGGAAATCGCCGACTGTGTCATGCCCAGCGACTCCGCCAGATCACAGACACAGATATCCGCCTCAAAGAGGGCGAACAGGATCCGGATTCTGGTGGAATCCCCAAAAGCTTTGAAGAGCTCCGCCAGGTCGTAGAGTTCATCCTCCGAAGGCATGTTCTCATTGACGTACTGCACCTTGTCCGCGTGCACTTCCTTTTCGTCGCAGCAGGGCGCCTCCGCCATTGCATACATTTTCTCTGCTTTCATAAAAACAACCTTTTTTCGTATGAGTGAGACCTCTGCCCGGCTGAGCCGATGTCCTGTCTCTGACTGTGTACACCTTGTATTATTAAACATATGAGCATTTATTCATATGTTTGATAGTATAGTACTGCTGCTGCACTGTTTTGTCAACCGCAATTCCATAGATACTGCAAAAAATCACCGCCGATGCGCCCCTGTAAGCGCTGCGCTCTTTTGCCGTCATACCTTTTAGAGCTGCGCCCTGTTTCCAAAAGCAGCTCTGGTCTCATATAATAAAAGAAAAGCCGGTCCGATGTGACAGGACGGAAAGAGAGGTTGTCCGATGATGAAAGACCGTGTGCCGATGGACGGCCGGCCGACAAGCTTCTGGGAAGAGCACCGCAGACATATCCTGGCGGCAATCGCAGCTGTGCTGCTCATCGCAGCCGCGGCGGGCCTTGTGATCAGCTATTCGCCGGGGAGCAGGGCGGTCGATCACATAACTGCCGTGTATACCGGGTCCACCAAGGCCGGTACTGTTTTGGACGCTCAAAATGAAGGTTTTCATGTGACCGCACACTACAAGGACGGACATGAAGAGGTCGTGACGGGCTGGACCATCGCTGAACCGCAGACGCTTCAGGACGCGGAGAAGAGCGCCGTGACGATCGTCTACCGCAAGGCAAGCACGCAGTGTGAAGTGCAGTGCACCACCGGCCTGATCCTGTCGATCACCGCGGAATACGACGGCGATACGGCGGCGGGCACCGAGATCACGGATGCCGCGCCGGGACTCCACGTCTACGGGATCCGGGAAGGCGGCGCAAAAGAGGAGCTCAAAGAAGGCTGGCGGGTCGTAAATCCTTCGATCCTCAAAAAAGACACCCTCTCCCGGTTTGAGATCTCCTACGGCGCGCTTTCCTGCTCTCTCTCGATCCAATGCACCACGAAAGCGATCTCCCGCCTCACTGCCGTCTACTCGGGCAGTACCGAAGAGGGAACGGCGCTCTCTTCCGGCTGCAAGGACATAGCGGTCACGGCCGAGTACGCAGACGGCACTTCGGAGCAGGTGTCGGGCTGGACGCTCGCGGAGTCCGTCACTTTGGAGCCCAAGACACGTTATCTTCTGGAAGTGCATTACGAGGACAGCATGTGCACGCTGGAAGTGTTCTGCACGACGCCCACCCCTGAGGAATTTCAAGGCGGCTGCATCCCGGCGGCGCATTTCTCGCTCTATCACAATCCGGATCACTATGTTGGCGCCAACATCGCCGTGGAGGGCACCGTCGTGGAGCGGCGGCTGCAGGAGGACGGCAGTGTCCGGGTATTTTTGGAAATGAACGGAGACTTTCTCGGATTCACCAAAGGTCTCCTGTGCGCTGTCTATTCCAACGCGCTGCACGGAGACCTCCCCGAAAACGGCACCCCGGTGACCATCTACGGTATGTACAAAGGCGTAGACGAAGAGACCTATGAGGGGGAGACAAGATCTCTGCCCTTCATGGAGGCCGAATACGTCGTGGCAAACTGACGCAGGTTCAGAACAATACGGAATCGTCAAAAAAGCTGTGCCTCAGAGCACAGCTTTTTCAAATGCCTTTATTCTTTCCTTTACCTCCCCGTAAAAGTCTCCGGCTCTCTCCATACCGCTGTAGGGCGTCATATAGAAAGTCCTGAGAAAATAGAGATTGATATCGCGCTGCACCTCACCGGAGGGCTCCGCGGCGATCCGCGCTTCCAGTGTCCGCAAAAGCGCTCTCCATTCCGACTTAAATTTCTCATAAGAAGGCAGGTCATCGATCCCGAGCCACCGGTCGATCCGGACCTTGGAGAGTCCATCCTTTATACATCCCCCCTCCACGATGAAGTAAGAGACCTTCCCGTCTTCGAATTGTCTTCCCAGAGGAAAGAGCCGGCAGATCCCCGGCCGGAAGGGATGGATGCGGCAGCGGCCGTCCTCTGCCAGAAAGGCGCAGGCCCCCGTATCTTCGCGCATCATAAGATGAGGAAGGATGACTCCTTCCTCCACATGCAGATCCGTTCCGCTTCCCATCAGTTCTGCGAAGGACTTTTCCAGGCCCTCCGTCAGCTGCCACGCATCATAGGGATCGAGCACGATCGTATCGCCCATACCTCTACAGCAGGCGCCGCAGCCGGCGCACTGTGAGCCGGCGATCCTCGCCATATCGCGGGCGCTGTACAGTCTCTTAGACATATCCAAAGCCCCTTCCAAATGCTCAGCGGATTCCCGCCAGCAGCGCATCCAGGTCCTCATATGTATACCTGAGGAGGCTGTCCAGCGTCTGCTCGATCTCTACATCCTTTTTGATCGCCGGCGTGACCTTCTCTCCTCTCGCCACGATCATGCGGGGTTTGCGCAGCGCGCGCAGGCTCTCCAGCGGATTTCCGGCTGTGATCACAAAGTCGGCCGCCTTGCCTTCCTCTATGCTGCCGGTCTCGTCCGCGATCCCGGCGATCTTCGCATTGCCCAGTGTGGCCGTGTAAAGCGCATTCTTTGCGGTAACGCCGCAGAAATTCTGGAAATACTGAAGTTCGCGCCACATGTCGTACTGGGTGACATAAGGGCAGCCGCTGTCTGTGCCCAGACCCACCGGAATGCCTTCCTTGAGCGCGTTGCGGGCACACTCGATGATGCCGCGCAGGACCACGCCCGCATTATGGCGGTCCATGGGACGAACATGGGTCTTCGTGATATCTAAAAGGGCGAGCGGGAGTACCGGCGAAATCGTCGTCACAAGGGACGCCCCTGTCTCATGGAAGAGGGCGGTCATCTCCTCATCAGGCATGGCGCCGTGTTCAATCGTGTCCACGCCGCCGCGCAGGGCTGCCAGAACGCCTTCTGCGCTCTCCACATGCGCTGCCACAGGCAGACCCAGCTTATGTGCTTCATCGCAGGCCGCGCGGATGATCTCCGGGGACATCTTCAGAACGCCCGGCTCTCCTTCTCTCTCCGCATCCATGATCCCCCCGGTGATCATCAGCTTGATCAGATCCGGGCGGTCTTTTGCTATATTGCGGACATACTCCGCTGCTTCCTCGGCAAAATAGACAGGATACGCCAGCGATCCCGCCACATGGCCGCCGGGCACGGTGATGCCGGTGTTGGCCGTCAGGATCCTGGGCCCCGGCATGGAGGAGCCGGCAGTGCCTCCGCGCAGCAGTGCGCCGATCCCGTCCGGAACAGCCGGGCTGATCGGGATCCGGGTCATGCCGGTCCTGGCGGCGCGAACGGCAGAATTCAGGCTCATTCCGCGGCCTGTCTCCCTGGCGCCCCCGAGCTTTTTCTTCATGCGGATCCCCTCTTCAATCTCATTCCGGATCCGCCCGTCATAGTTGGAAATGCCGCCCACTGTCCGGATGGTGGTGACGCCGCTCTCCAGCTGCGTATGTGCATACCCCCGGATCATGGCGCACACCATCTCCCTTGTGATGGGATTGGAAGTCGCCATCTTGACAAGGCGGACGTAATCCTCGGGCTCCTTCTTATGGGCGGAGGGCCTTCCGCCGGAATTGAGATGCACGTGAAGATTGATCAGACCGGGCATCAGATAGCAGCCGTGCAGGCTGACGATCTCGCAATCGGAAGGAAGGAGTCCGCCGGGGGGCAGAATATTCACGATCCTGCCTTGATCGACGACGACAGTGTATCCCTTCTGCTCCGTCATGTCCTCCTTGCCGTTTAATATGATTCCATCTGTATATGCTGTTTTCATATCTCGCCTTTCAAAGCAGTCCTGTTTACTGCCGCTCAATCATCTTTCTATGTCCGATTTTTACAAAAATCACTATATAATACAATACCATAAATCCCCTCTCCCGTGTATAAAATGCCGTATAAAGAAATAAAGCCCCATGCCGGGCTTAAGCCTCAGCACGGAGCTCCATCTCTTAGGGGATGTTAATAATGTATAGGGGGG
>CACXGR010000022.1 GCA_902767235.1 uncultured Lachnospiraceae bacterium
CCCTTGCCTTCGGCTGTATCCTTCCCACTACCGGGCGGATTCGGGACTTTCACCCGTTAGAAACGTGCGCCGCCGGGCGCACAAAAGTTAAAGGGCCGTCATGCGACAGCCCTTATTTTTACATTGTGATCTCCACATCCGCCACCCTGACCGTGGACTTTCTGTGGGAGACCAAAAGCACTGTTTTGTCCTTGGCTTCCTCCTTGAGCGCCTTGAGGATGACAGCCTCGTTCAGGCTGTCAAGGTTGCTGGTGGGCTCATCCAGGAGCATGAAGGGCGCGTCATGCAGAAACGCCCTTGCCAGGCCGATCCTCTGCCGCTCGCCGCCCGACAGCGTGTCGCCGAGCTCGCCGACGTTCGTCTCGTACCCGTCGGGAAGCTTCATGATCCAGTCGTGCAGGGAAGCCTTGCGGCAGGCCGCCTCCACTTCCTCCTGCGTCGCATCCAGTTTGGCGATCCGGATGTTGTTCGCGATCGTATCTTTGAACATCTGCGTGTCCTGCGTCATGTAGCTCTCCATATCGCGGAGATTGGAAGTGTTGATCTTCTCGATATCCACGAGGGGAAGCGCTTTGCCCTCTGCAGGGCCGTCCTCTTTCGCCTGCGCATTCGCGATGCCGATCCGCCCCTTGTCCACCGACCAGAAGCGCATCAGGAGCTTGAGCAGCGTCGACTTGCCGCAGCCGCTCTCTCCCACGATCCCGATGATCCGGTTTTTGTGGACGCTCAGCGAGAAGTTCTTTAACACGTCCGCGCCGCCATAGCTGAAAGTCACATTTCGGCACTGGGCGCCGCCGAATTCGATCTCCGGCTGCCCCGTGATCTCCTCCGTCTCGGGCTCCTCTTCCAGAATGTCCAGTACGCGGGCGCCGGAGGCAACGGTATTTTGCAGTGTCGTACCCAGGCCGGCCAGCGCTGAGACCGGGCCAAAAGAGGAAAGAAATGCAAGTACCGGCAGCAAAAAGCCGTCGAATCCCACTTTGCCGGAGAGGTAGAGCCACCCGGCCGCTGCCACCATTGCGATGTCGAAGATCAGGATAAATGTGTTTGCGATCGCAAGATTCAGTCCTGTCAAACGGCTGAGCGCGCTCTGATGATGGAGAAGGATCCGGGTCCTCTTTCTCATGACCGCCATCCTCTCTTCCCCGTTTCCGTACTGGGCCGTCTCATCCAGTCCTCTGATGTTCTCCATCACGCAGGATGACAGCCCTGCGGCATGACGGCGCACTTTGTCTCCCGTATTGCCGCTGATATGGGAAATGATGAGCGGGACCGCTATGCCGACGCAGAGGTAGGCCGCCAGCGCAAGGATGCCCAGTCCGACCTGGAAATAACCGATGTAAACACACATCGCCGCCTCCACGAGGAAAGCGATGCAGATGGGTGAGATCGTGTGGGCATAGAATACTTCCAGAAGCTCTACATCTGCCGTGATCAAAGAGACCAGATCTCCCTTGTCTCTTCCCTCCAGTTTGGCGGGGCACAGCTTTCTGAGTGCCCGGAACACGCGGTCGCGGACGATGGCCAGAAGCTTAAAAGCAATGTAGTGGTTCATTCGCTGCTCGATAAAGCGGAGCACGGCGCGTGCCAGTGCCAGGACCGGCAGCAGGATCCAGATCGTCCGGATCGGAAGCGGGATATCCAGCCCCAGTCCCTCCAGGATCGCATAGCCGCCCAGGACCGGTATGAACTGCACCGCCAGATAAGCGAGTGTCCCCGACAGTACCGCCAGGAGCATGACCCCGGTCAGCGGCTTCACAAGCCCCAGCATTCTCAGCAAAGTGACCACTTTGGACCTTTTGCGCGTATTCTTTTCAGTGCGCATCGTGATCACCTTCCTTTCTGATCCGGATCCTTCCGGTGTCCCCGATCCTTCCGGTATTGCCGCCGATCAGATCGGTGTCCTTAAACCTCTTCGTATCGCCCATTTTGGCCGCGTCAGAGATCCTGGCGGCGGCGGCCGGATCGGGATCTCCGATCCTCTTCGTATCGCCCACTCGGGCCGATTCAGAGGCTTTGGCGGCGGCGGTCAGATCCAATTCGCCCGTGGCCGCCATCCTGTCGATCTCCCCGGTGAGCCATTTCTCGCCGGAATCGTCGTCCCGGCCGAAGCGCTCCAGTTTCTGCTGCATTCTCCACAGGACGGCGTAGGTCCCGCCCCACTTCATAAGCTCTCTGTGATTGCCGCTCTCCACGAGCTTTCCGTTCTCCATGACGAAGATCCGGTCGGCTTCCCGCGTATTGACCAGGCGGTGAGAGATGAGGATCACCGTCTTCCCGCCGGCCAGCGCCCGGATCCTGTCCATGATGATCTGTTCGCTCTCCACGTCAATGTTGCTGGTCGCCTCGTCAAAGATATAGACCGGGCTGTCATGCAGCAGGGCTCTCGCAAGGGCAAGTCTCTGTTTCTGTCCGCCCGAGAGGTTCTGCGCGTTTTCCGTCAGCCGCAGGTCCAGGGCGCTCTCTTCGCCGGGGAATGTATCCATCCGGCAGGTCCTGAGCACTTCCAGGAGCCTCTCATCGGAGGCAGACGGATCGCCCATGAGGAGGTTGTCCCTGACCGTTCCCTTAAAGAAATAGCTGGACGGCCCGATATATGTGATGCCTCTCATCAGGCTCTCCTGCGTGCAGTCCGCGATCGGGACCCCGCTTATTGAGATCTCGCCCTGCTCTGCTGTAAGCCGCCCTGTGAGGAGCGACGCAATGGTCGATTTCCCGCTTCCGCTCTCGCCGACGATCCCCATGAAGCTGTTCTTTGGTATCTGCATGTTGATCCTGTGCAGGACTTCCCGCTCCCCGTCGTAGGAAAAGCTCACGCTCTTTAAGAGGAAATTGCCGCCGTTTTTGGGAAAGAGCTCCGTGCCCTCGTCCGGTTCCTCCAGCGCCAGAAAACGGAAGATCCTGTCGCTGGCCGCCATGCCGTTCATGGCGACGTGAAAGTAACTTCCCAGCCTCCGCATGGGAAGGAAGAAGTCCGCCGACAGAAGGATCATGAAAAGGCAGGGCGCCATTTCCAGCGAACCGTTCACAAATTCTTTCGTCGCCAGAATGATACCGACCGCCGCGCCGCCGTATGCCAGAAGGTCCATGATGATGATGGAGTTGAGCTGCATGGTGAGCACCTTCATGGTCACGACCCGAAAGTGCTCCGACTCCTCGTTCATCTGCTCGTTTTTGAACTCGTCCGCCTGATAGATCTTGAGCGTCGTCATGCCCTGCAGATTCTCGAGAAAGGTGCTGCCAAGGCGGGCGTACTGGTCCCAATATTTTGCCAGGATCCGCTTGGCGATCTTCTGCACGATCACGATCGTGGCCGGGATCAGCGGGACGCACACCAGAAGGACAAGGCCGGTCCGCAGACTGCCGGCAGCGGTGAAGAGCGCAAAGAGCGTCACCGGCGCGATAAAGGCGTAGAAGAACTGCGGGACATACTGGCCAAAATAGCTCTCCAGCTGGTCCACGCCTTCCACCGACTCCTGTACCAGCTCCGCGGTGGTCACTTTCTCGCGGTAGGAAGGGCCCAGCCTCAGGAGCTTTCTGTAGATCCGCTCCCTCATTTTGCGCTTCACGGTCCGTGACGCCAGATAGCTCATGCGGACGGCATACCGCGTGGTGAAGAACCGGACCAGGATCGTCAGCGCGATGAGCAAAAGGGACGGCAGTGCGCCGGACAGTGTCAGTTCCCGGCGGTAGAGCTTTTCCGCCGAAAGCGCGATCAGGCCGATCATCACCGCGTTCATGCAAAGTTCCAGCCACTGGAAAATGATATTTCCGGCGATGTACTTTTTGCTCTCCGGGCACATGGCCATCAGTCTTTTGTCAAACATATTATTTCCTCGTCTCCTCGGCAGGTTCAAAAGCGGGCATCAGGCGCAGCTTGTGCAGATTGATCCTGTGCAGGCGGTCGATCTTGGCCTTGATCGCCTCGTCCTCGCACTCGCCGGTGAGCACATATTTGTCCAGCATCGCATAGGTGAAGCCCAGTTTCTGCTCGTCATCCTGGCCGCTGAGTCCGTCCGAGGGCGTCTTGTGCACCAGGTTGGAGGGAAGTCCCAGCACGTCCCCGATCTGCCTGACTTCGTGCACCAGCAGATGAGACAGGGGGCTGAAATCGCCCGCCGCATCGCCGTACTTGGTGGAGTAGCCCACATAGTCCTCGGAGGCATTGCAGGTGTTGACCACTCTGGCGCCGCCGGGCAGCATCTGCCCCACCGCGTACAGCGTGGACATTCTGAGTCTGGGCGGCAGGTTGATCTCCGTGTCTCTGGTGATCCCGTCGGTCCCGCTCAGGGCCAGAAGCTTTTCGCTGCCTGTCAGCATCTCTTTCATCGCCTGGAATGCGCCGCCGATATTGAGCTCCACATAGGGGATCCCCAAAAACTCCACCAGCTGGACGGAGTCGGAGATGTCGCTCTGGACGCCGTTGGGCATCAGAACACCGACCACTCTGTCCTTGCCGAGCGCCTCCGCGCAGAGAGCGGCGGCAATGCTGGAATCCTTGCCTCCGGAGATGCCGATGACGGCCTTGCATCCTTTTCCGTTCTCTTCAAAATAGTCCCTGATCCACTTCACAATTTCGTTTTTGGTCTTTACCGGATCCTTGAGCATGATTTGCTTGCCTCCTGTTTTGATCTTTGCGGTTTTGATTTTTATCAACATATTAAGTGCCATATTTTGCAACTGTCTGTATAATAGCATTATTGAATTGATTTGAAAATAATATCCAAATTGACCGGAGGAATATCCATGGCTGATCGAAGCGAGCTTCTTGAGAACTATTATGAGGAACTGGACCCCGACAAAAGGCGGTCCCTTCTCGACCAATACCTGTCCGGGTCCGCCCCCGACGACCCGGTGGACCGGTACCGCAGCGCCCTCTATGACTACCGCTACACCAATCCCAAAGAACCCGGCAGAAAAGTGGACAATTATATGTGGGCCCTCTTAAGTCTCATGTACACACACAGGGAGAGTCTGATCTTCCCCGGCCGCAATGTAAAAGCTGTCCGGCGCATCATGAAGGACCTGGCGCAGGATGAACGCGTCCACACGGACGAACGCTTCGCCGAGGCTTTCACGCTGGAAGTCCGCAATGCGGTGCGGCGCTATTTTGACACCTGCAAGTCCGACAATTATCACAAGAAGCTCTTCGGCGTGACCCACTCCACGGCCGACGAGAAAGAGAAGCAGCGCTGCATCGACACCTGGAAGATGTCAGTGGGCGTCGCGCGGCGCGTGGGCATCGAGGACGAGATGTCGCTCTTCAATCAAGCTGTCGCAGAGGAGTACCGCCTCTCCAGACCGGACGGGATGACCCTGGAGGAGGCCTATCGCAATTACAAAAAGAAATAAGAAGACGCGCCGGCAGTCCCGGCGCGTCTCTCTTTTTATCCTCTGAGCTGACTCAGTATATAGGGATCCTTGATCTTCTGGTCCTGCGCGAGCAAAAGGATCTTGGACAGGATCTCCGCCGTCTTGGGGTCCTCGTCGATGAAGGGCAGGAAGATCTTCCCGCGCTGCTGCGAGTGCACGGGCAGAATGTTGACCATTCCTCCGCTCTCCTTGTGGATCACGCCGCTGCCGAGCTGGATGTTGTAACTTCCCAGGGTTCCCTTTATGAATGCGTGGGTCCCCTCGAAGGTCACGTTGGTGATGCCGAAGAGCTCCATGTTAAACTCGAAGATCGTCCTGCGCATCTCGATGGTGGAGTGGCTCGTCTCGGGGTCCACGCCGCCCACATGGGCCACGCTGACCGCCAGGTCCACATCCCGCATGACCTCGGAATAGAGGATGTCCGGCACTTCTGAAAGCTTCTTTTGTCTGCCGGTCTTTCTGTCATAGAAGGAGACATATTCCAGGGTCGGGCTCTCTGTGTCCGCCGGCGAGAACCAGTCGGCCAGGGCGTAGATCGTCGCTACGATGTTCTGGGCAAAGAAGATCTTCTGAAGTCCCTCGTCGTAGTCGGCCACCCATCTGCGGCCCCTGAGCGCCGCCACCGTCTTCTTGGGCTGGATCTGATATCCCGCGAACATCCTGGAATCCAGGGCGTCTTTTTCTTCCTCCAGTTTCACATAGAATTCCCTGAAGACCTGCTTGAAGGGCTGCCTGAGGCCGGTCTCTTTTTGTTTCTCGAAGAAGAAGCGCTGGTATCTTGGCAGCACGCCCATTTTCCACAGCGTGATGGGGTGGGCGACCAGCAATTTCACATCGTCTGCCGTCTGCGGCGCCGCACTGCGGAATTCCTCCAGGGTTCCTGCCGCGCCAATCGGCACTGTGCCTCCTGTCTCTCCCTCCTGCGCGTCTGCGCGCACGAAGACCAGTCTCTCCAGTATTCCCGCTGTCACCGGATTTTTGCACAGGCCGCAGAGCTCTCCCAGGCTGTAGGCGTCCTCCTCTTCCATGGCCCGCTCGAACATGGCGGCGCATCTCGAGTACTGGCTCCCCAGCTTGGCGGCGAAGTCCTTGACCTCCATGAAAGTCTCGTCCTTTTTGAGGGCCGCGGGAACGGATTTGATGGCTTTCCCTTTCTTCATGAGCTGCAGCTCTGCCTTTCCTTCGGCGTCCACTGCTGCCTTCGCCTCGTAATCTCCGATCACGATCCCGTCAAAATATCGCTGATTCTGCGTCACGAGTTCCGTCTCCATGGCCAATGTCAGGCGCAGGTCATCGGCATAGCCGTCCGTGGTGGCCATATTCTTCATGGCGTACTGCACGCACTGGGCCTCGCTAGCCCGCCTCTGGGCGCCGAACTGCCTGCTCTCTTTGAGAAACTTCTGCAAAAACTCATAGCGGTGCAGCGCGTCCCGTCTGTCCTTCATCGGGATCAGGCCGTAGCTCATCAGAAGGTCTTTGTTGCGCTTGTCCTCAATGACCTTCTCCAATTCATCTCTGTCCACTTTTCCGGTGGCGGCGTCCGCGTACTTTCGCGCGCGGGTGTGTTTGCTGCCATCCGCGATATATTTGGCCGCCTTGTAGAGCTTGGCAAAGGTCTTCTCGCCCAGTTTCTCATAGACTTCGAAGAACCAGTTCGTGTCGAAGCAGCCGTTGTTGAGCTCCTCGGGCGTGAGCGGCGTGTACCTGGCGATCATCGCTTTTTTGCGCTCGTCGAAGCGCTCGTTCATGTGGGCCATGAAGTAGTAGCAGCCGCTGGTAAA
>CACXGR010000023.1 GCA_902767235.1 uncultured Lachnospiraceae bacterium
ACCGGGTCCTCTTCGTCTCCGTCATAGATGGGCCCGACCGCGTGGATGATGTATTTGGCGGGAAGCTTGTAGCCCGCCGTCATCTTAACCTCGCCCGTGTGGCAGCCGCCGAGCTTTCTGCATTCCTCAAGGAGTTCCGGTCCGGCCGCCCTGTGGATCGCCCCGTCCACGCCTCCGCCGCCCAAAAGGGACGTATTGGCGGCATTGACGATGCAGTCCGCTTTCATGGTCGTGATATCCCCCTTCGTCACAAGGATGCCGCTCCGGCTCGCGCGGACGGCTCTCTCCTCCGCTCTCAGGATCGAAGCGATCATCTCCCTGGGCAGGAAGAGCGGATTCTTCTCGGGATTGAGGACCAGTCCGCTGATGGATTCCGGCGCCTTGGCCGTGCCCGGCGCATCCTTCACGAACTGCTCCAGCGTCTGGCGGATCGGCACGGCAATGGCCTTGTCTTTGACAGCGGCCCCGGGCTCAAATCTTCCGGCGCTGGTGTAAGCCACCTGCCAGGTGCGGCCGTCCCCGGTCTTCACCAGTTTGACGCTCAGTCCTCTCGAAGCCGGGGATCCCGTGCCTCGCGCGGCGAGCACCTGGACAGGGATCATCAGCCCCCCGCCGCCGTGCATCGCCTGTCTGAGCGCCTCCGCGCAGCGCACCAGGTCTTCCCTGGTCTTGCCCGCCGCCAGCGCGTCCATCTTCTTTTCCAGTTCCCCGCTCCCGTCAAAATTCGGCGCTTTGCCGGCCGCTTTCTTCGGTCTTGGGTGCAGTGCGTTCTTCCAGGTCTCCATTCTGGCGGGATCTGCCTCCCGCTCTTTCCTGTCCTCCTCCAGTCTGCGCTCAAATCTGTCCAGAACCGACCGCAGGTCTGCGGGCAGCCTGTCCCTGGCTTCTCTCTTCAGGTCATCCGGTACGCCGTAAAACGCCTCCGCCATACTGCCGGCGATCGCCGCCAGTGTGTCAGAGTCTCCGCCCAGCGACACCGCCAGCCGGATCACGCTCTCAAAGCTGTCTCCCTCCAGAAAAGCCGTGATCGCCTGGGGCACCGTCTCCTGGCAGGACTCCACATGATGATAGTCCGGGCGGATCTCGTCGCAGGTTCGGCTCAGGTCATATCCGAAGGCCTTGGACACCGTGTTCTTTATATCTTCCTTGGAGGCGCCGTGGATGCCCATGAAGATGACCGCCGCCGTCGCCTGGGCGCCTCTGATGCCTTCCGGGTGGTTGTGGGACACAGCCGCCGTGACCGCCGCGATGTGGAGCATTCTCTGCATGTTGTCCTGGCAGAGCCAGACAGCCGGCGAGACGCGCATCGCGCTCCCGTTCCCATAGCTGTTGTAGGGTTTGGGGTCCTCCTGTTCCAGCCACATACTGAAGTTGACCCCGTACCCCGCAAAGGGATACCGCCTGCCATATTTTTTCATGGCGTCGACCAGGGCGCTGCGCATCTTTTCCTCATCTGCATCCGTCCCGCAGTTCATCAGTCCTTCCGCCACAGCGCATGTCATGATGCTGTCGTCGGTAAATTCGGAGCGGCCGCTGAACAAGGGGAATTCCGTTGTCTTGATGTTATTTGCATCAAACTCGTAAGGGCTTCCTATTATATCTCCCAGTATTGCACCGTACATATCCGTTTCCTCCTGCGTTCATATCTTTTAAAGAACATATCTTCGGATCGCCTGCGCCACCCCGTCATGCTCGTTGTCTTCCGTCACATGATCCGCCGCCTCTAATACGTCCGGATCCGAATTTCCCATGGCAATGGAAAGCCCCGCCGCCTTCATCAGCCCCAGGTCGTTGTTGCCGTCGCCGATGGCCATGATCTCCTCCTGCCTCAGTCCCAGCATGGATCCGAGTGCCAGGAGCGCCTCCCCCTTGTCCGCCCGGTCCGATGTGATCTCCAGGTCGGTCTTCCAGGGAAGTATGATCCGGATCCCGGTCAGTTCCTCCAGCTTCTCCCGTATTTTCTCCCTTTGGTCCGGCGTCCTGCACATGATGGAGATATTTTCGATCTCATCGATCTCTGCCATGAGACTTGCCGGAAAGTCCTCCACCGGGATCCGGCTTCTTCTGAGGTATTCGATGACCGGGGTCCCGCCGAACCGCTCCCTGAGGAGCTGCCTGCTCGCAGCGTCATGATAGCCGTATCCCCGGGCAAAGTATTCCCGGATGACGTTCTCCCCCTCGGATCTCTCTATGACCAAAGCCGCTGTCTGCGGCGTCATGCAGCGCGCCCGGATGATCTTCTTTTCGCGAAGATCCATAGTCACGGCGCCGTTGGAAGTGATCGCATAAGCGATAAAGGGAAGATCCGAGACTTCCTGCGGGATCCCCGCGCAGGGCCTTCCCGTGACCGGTACCACAAACACGCCCCGCCGGCTCGCCTCCCTCAGCGCCGCTTCATTCTCTGTGGTCAGCCGCTTATCCCGGGTCAGCAGCGTCCCGTCCAGGTCCAGTCCGATCATCCTGATCATGGCATTCTCCATTCCGGAGCGTTTCGTATTGCCTGCAGAAGGTACCGGGCGCCATCCCCGACGCCTGCCTCCGGCTGTCTGCGACGCCCCGGCACAGACACAGTCCGTCTTTTATTATACCATGATAAAGGCAAACATGTTATAATTCCTAAATACCGGCTCGAAAGTATATGCCGGCTCTTTGCGGCCGCCCGGCGGCTGTAAAGGCATATTGTTTATGATCGGAGATTCATAATGGCAGTTTTTATTCTCCCCGAAGCCAGGGAGCTACTGAGATATCATACGAGATGGAACGACCGCTCCATGACCCCCTATGTCGATGATCTCATCGACCTGTGGGCACAGAATGATGTAAACGGCGTCGTGGACACATGCATCCAGGGCCCCATGATGACGAGATTCGGCATCATCCCCTCCGACAACCGGAGCGCCAGCCGCATCATGAAACTGGAGCCCTTCTACAAAAAGATCTTTGCCCGCAGAGAACTGCGGGTCTATCGCTCCGAGGGCCGCATACTGATCGATGTGCCCTGGCGCCACGACGAAGTATGGCTGGGCGATCTTCTGACCAGCCGCGAATACGAGTCCTCCCAGGGACTGCCCCTGGCGATCGGCATGAATCTCTACCGGGAATGCGTCACGGCGGAACTCACCTATCACCCCAATCTTCTTGTCGGCGGTACTCCGGGCAGCGGCATCACGGAATTTCTGCAGGGCCTTTTATTGAGCATTCTGATCCGCCAGACGCCGGAGGAAGTGGATCTCTATCTGTGCTCCTCCTCCAACCTCAGTTTCGAAGAGTGCGCCGGCCTGCCCTACTGCCATGTCATCAGCAGCGTGAGGCAGATCATGGCCATGCTCTCTGACATGAGCAGCGAGATCGACAGACGGAGTGAGCTTTTGTACCGGTCCGGCTGCCGCGATATCTACCAGTACAACGAGCGCGGAGGCCTCATGCGCCACCGCATCATTATGATCACCGAGTATCAGAAGCTCTTCAAGTCCAACAAGCAGGCCGCCATGGCCTATATACTGCGCATCTCCCAGATGGCAGCGCCGATCGGCATCCACCTGATCCTGGCCTCCTCAGAGCCCTCCTGCCTGAGGGGCCTGCGGGACAGCTTTCCCGTCCGGGCCTGCCTCAAAGTCGCCTCTCCCACTGATTCCAAAATATTGCTGGGCGAGAGCGGCGGAGAACATCTTCTGAGGAAACGCTCCCTCTATTTTCTAGACGGAAACGATCCCGACGTGCAGCTTCTGCAGTGCGGCCTTGTGACTTCCCGGGAAGTCAGGAACATCGCGGACGCCCTCAAGAGCAATTATGTCAATGTCAAAAGGCAGTCCATTTTCGACGAGATCGAGGAGGATCACGGCAGCGGCGGCAGCCGCAGCGGGAAAGGCGGCGGATTGTTCTCCCGGCTCAAAGATTGACCAATCCGGTCGATTTTTATTCCAGCTTCAAAAGTGGATAATGTGGACTATTCTGTGGAAAACATTTCGAAAATGCCGTGGTTTTATTCTCAATTGTCAGTCTTTTGACCGGGACAGTCGATACATTCTCAAAATGCACAAATAAAAAACCGGTAATGCACAAGTATATGCATTACCGGTTTCCTTTCGTGGAGATAGCGGGATTCGAACCCGTGACCTCTGCGTTGCGAACGCAGCGCTCTCCCAGCTGAGCTATATCCCCATAAGCAGGCTGCCCGATTATTATAATCGGGCAGCCCGTCCTTTGTCAAGTACTATCTTGCGATCACCTTCTGGGAGGCTGTCTCAGGAAGCTGGGAATATCAAGGCTTTCCTGCTTGACACTGCTCTTGAGATTGGTGTTGTTCAGATTGCTGCTCTTGCCTGCCTGGGAAGCGCTGCTTCTCTGGCTGCCTGCGCTGCTTCTCTGTGCTCCCTTGTAGGATGAAGCGCTGCTGTTCTTGCGGATCCCCTGGTTGGCGAACACATAGTTCTTGTCAACCACGTCCTTGTTGCCGATTCCGGTCGCAATGACAGTGACATCGCAGGAATCCGTGTTGCTGTCATCATACATAGCGCCGAAAATGATGTTGACTTCATCGCCGGCCTGATCCTGTACATAGCTTGCCGCATCAGAAGCATCAGCCAGGGAAATATCACCGGAGATATTGATGATGACATCCGTCGCGCCGCTCACGGTCGTATCAAGCAGCGGAGATTCCACAGCCATCTTGACAGCATCTGTAGCCTTGGTCTCGCCCTTGCCGTATCCGATACCGATATGCGCGATTCCCTTGTCTCTCATGACGGTCTGAACATCCGCGAAGTCCAGGTTGATGATGGACGGAACGTTGATCAGATCTGTGATTCCCTGTACGGACTGCTGCAGAACTTCGTCAGCCTTCTTGAGCGCTTCGGGGAAGGTAGTCCTTCTGTCCATGATCTCAAGCAGTTTATCATTGGGGATCACGATCAGTGTGTCCACATTTTCCTTGATATTCTCGATACCGATCAGCGCCTTCTGCATGCGGTTCTTGGCCTCAAAGCTGAAAGGCTTTGTGACAACACCTACCGTCAGAATGCCCATTTCCTTGGCGATCTTCGCAACGACCGGTGCAGCGCCGGTTCCTGTTCCGCCGCCCATACCGCAGGTGACAAAGACCATATCTGCGCCCTTGATCGCCTGAGAGATCTCATCTGCACTCTCTTCTGCTGCTTTCTGACCAACCTCCGGATTTGCTCCGGCGCCAAGTCCTTTCGTCAGCTTCTCACCGATCTGCAGGAGTCTGGGCGCTCTGCAAAGATTCAGCGCCTGTACATCGGTATTGACGCCGATGAATTCCACGCCTGTGACATCTACATCTACCATTCGGTTAACAGCGTTGTTGCCTGCACCGCCAACGCCAACGACTATGATCTTGCAAGCCGGTTCCGTATCA
>CACXGR010000024.1 GCA_902767235.1 uncultured Lachnospiraceae bacterium
ACCGCCGGCAGGGGCTTCGGATTGGCGTGCGTCAGGACCGGAATGATCTGCAGCATCGACAGGAGCATCGCCATTACAATGTACATGATGTATTCCTCAAGCCGCAGGTCAGCCGCTTTGCCCACGATGAAGGTCTCGAACACGAGCATCAGAAATCCAATCGGCAGGACAAAGGCCAGGGACCACCCGCGCCAGCCCGTCAAAAAATCGATCAGCAGGCAGGCGCCCATGGCCAGATAGGTCTCGAACGTAAAGGTTTTGATGAGATTGTTGCGGAAATAGACGCCCACCATGATGTCGCCCCAGACGATGAGCAGCACCAGCACCACAAAGGGGACCCAGGCCAGCTTGAAATCGCATAGGATCTCCGCCGCCATGAGGATGATAAACATGGAAAGACAGCAGAAGGTGGCCACCTTGACCACCGACATGTGGGAGAATCTCCGCTTCTCCAGGACCGGAAAGCCGCCCGGCTCCGGGTCTCCCGCCAGGCGCCCGCCGCACAGAGGGCAGCCGGCCTTCTCTCCCCGGATATTCAGCCTGCATTTAGGACAGTACTGCATGCTCACTCCTCCCTTGCGTCAAAGTCGTTGCTCTCCAGTTCCACATCGATGCCCATGTCCACCATGCCCCGGAAGAAGTTCCGGATGACGGGGTGCGCGATAAAGGCGGACGCCACGCCGAAGACAAGCTGGTCCTTATAGGAACAGATGCAGATCTGGATCTCCGGCGCCGCCATAAAGCAGCTGAATTTCTCGATGTAGGGCTCCATCGCCTCGGGGACCGTGATCTTTCCCACGTTGGAGATGGTGCCGGTGATCCCTTTCTGTACTTTGGCGTTGGCGGCGGAGATCACCGCGTTTTTGATCAGGAGGGGCACCACCTTGATGGCCAGGTTGTGCTCGAGCGACGCGTAAGCGTTCATGGTCAGCTCCACCTGGTCCTGCCGCAGCTGCCGGTCAAAGGAGTCCTTCACCACCGGGATGATGCTGTCTACGGTCCCGTCATAGAGAGCGGGGTCAAAAGATACATTGATGACGCCAAAGAAGTTGCGCGCCGTATCCGATGGAAAATAGTTCCTGAGGTTGACCGGAACGCTCAGCACGATGGGCAGGCGCCGGTCGCGCACGGACATCTCGGGCAGGATCGCATGGATCGCCAGTGCCGTGCTGAGCACCGCGACCGTGGTCCCTCTCTCCCGCGCCGCCTGCAGGAACTTCTTGACGGATACCGTCCCCTCCAGGAGATGGTTCTCCAGGTTCTCGTCCCGCTCGCCCCGCAGGTGATAAGCCCTGGATGGCGCGTTTTTGGCCTCTTCCGGCTTCTCGTATTCCTTCTTGTAATACTTGCCGAAGGCGTCGTTCTGCCGGTCCCCCACCGACGCGCGGCTCGCCGTCAGCGTCTGGGTCTCCAGGCCGTGCTTAAGGCGCAGGTACTCGCTGAGAATGGCCTTGAGGAACTCAAAGGCCCCCGTCCCGTCCGTCAAAACATGGAACATCTCCAGGTTGATCCTGCGCCTGTAATAATTCACCCGGTAGAGGAGGTTTCTGCGGCCGTCCCAGTAGATCGTGTCCAGCGCCGGCTGCTTTTCCTCCGTCACTTCGGCCTCCAGATCGCTCTGGTCGAGGTAGTACCAGAAAAGCCCCTTTTTCAGAACGCTGCTGAAATGCGGGAACTCCCCGGCCGCCGCTGTCACAGCGCTCTGCAGCGCGGCGGGGTCCACATCCTCCGTCAGGACACAGGTGATCCTGAACACTCTCGTGTCCGATCCGGCCGTGGTGGAGGGCACTATTTTGGCCGCGTTATCCAATTGATACCATTTCTTCTGTGCCATGGACCGACTCCTGCTCACGGTTTCAAGAAGCGGAAGGGCTCCTCATCCACCAAAAAATGCATGAGCTGGTAGGCACACATGATCGCCACTTTCTCTTCTTTGAGGATCCTGCGGACCTCGTCGCGGTCCGCCAGGACGATCTCCAGCACTTCGCTCTCCTCCAGGAAGCGGTCGCTGATCTTCCCCTCTGCGTAGCCGTAGACGGTGGCGCAGGACTCATCTGTCAGGCCCACGGTCGTAAAGCGGGGCTCCTCAAACATGGGATCCACGTCCAGAGGTTTGAAAGTCAGTCCGGTCTCCTCGTGCATCTCGCGCACCGCCGCCTCGCGGTAGTCCTCGCCGACTTCGACCAGTCCCGCCGGAAACTCGTAGACGAAGTCGCCGATGGGATAGCGGTACTGGCGGACCAGCACTACTTTGTCCCGCTCGGGGCCGTAAATGCTGTAGATGATGACGCCGTCCGGGTGGTTCTCACCGGTGCGGATCTTGAGCTCTTCCTCCGACTTTGCCCTGGAGGCGACATAGTAGTGGGCCGCCTCGCCGTTTTTGTGCGTCACATCCAGATCATAGAGGTTGACAAAGCGGTTGTGCGTCTTCTGAGTGATCTTATCTATGGTAACCATTTATTCGTCTCCTTTCTGCAAGAGCTTTGTCAGCTCTCCGTCCGCCAGAATGCTGAGTCTCCGGGTCGCTCTGGAGACCGCCGTGTACAGCCTGTGTCTGGACAGGAGGTCGTCGGGGTACATCGCCCGGTCAGCATCCGGCAGGATCACGCCGTCGAACTCCAGTCCTTTGACCAGATCCAGCGTGATCAGGAACACGCCGCCGCCCGGCAGCGCCTGATTTCTGCGGATCACCGGCGGCGCCTCCTCGCCCAGGATCTCCATGACCTTTTCCAGGCTCTTGCGGCTGCCGCAGATCACGGCCGTCAGCCCCTCTTCCGCCTCTGCAGCCTGAATGAGGAGCTTCAGCCTCTTGGCATATTCCTCGCGGGAGGCGCAGCCCATCCTGACCGGCGCGGTGCCCGGCCGCTGCACGGAAGCCGCCTGGATGCGCTTCTCCCTGGGCAGCAGCCCGGTGAAGATCTCCGTGATCTCCGGCGAGGACCGGTAGCTCGTCATGAGCGGCAGTTCTCTGATCGCTTTGCCGCGCGTGCTGAACAGCTCCCGGATCTTTTCAAAGGAGACCGTTCCCTTCCGGATCGCCTGGAACTCGTCTCCCAGCATCATGAACTTCGCATTGCCAAAATACCGCCTGAGCACCATCAGCTGCGCAGCCGTGTAGTCCTGCACCTCGTCGATC
>CACXGR010000025.1 GCA_902767235.1 uncultured Lachnospiraceae bacterium
ACAACCAGGTTGGGCATCTCTGCACCCAGCTCTACCAGGGTCTTGCCATATGTTTCGCGCGTCGCGATCTTCTTCACATCACTCATAACGCCTCACCGATCCTTTCCAGATCTTCCATGGCGATCTTGTACTCTTCCGCATTCGGTGCCTTGCCGTGCCAGCCGACACTGTTCTCCATAAAGGAGACGCCCTTTCCCTTAAGGGTCTTGCAGATGATCGCGGAAGGCATTCCCTTCGTCGCCCTTGCCTCTGCGAACGCTGCTGCCAACTGCTCGAAATCATGTCCGTCCTCCACGTTGATCACGTGGAAATTAAAGGCCTCGAACTTCTTGTCGATGGGATAAGGGTTGTTGACTTCTTCGATCGTGCCGTCGATCTGCAAGTTGTTGTTGTCGACGATCACGCACAGATTATCCAGCTTCTTGGCCCCCGCGAACATAGCGGCCTCCCAGACCTGGCCTTCCTCCAGCTCGCCATCGCCCAGCAGCGTATAGGTGCGGTAATCCTTGTCCATAAGCTTCGCTGCCAGCGCCATGCCGACCGCGCAGGAGATGCCCTGTCCCAGGGACCCTGAGCTCATGTCGATGCCGGGCAGATAGTGCATGGACGGATGTCCCTGCAGACGCGCGCCAAGGTGACGGAAGGTCTTGCACTCTTCTCTGTCAAAATAGCCCTTCTCCGCCATAACTCCATATAAACCGGGGCAGGTGTGTCCCTTGGAGAGGACGAATCTGTCTCTGTCAGGGTTTTTCGGATCAGCAGGATCCACGTTCATCTCTTCCATGTAGAGATAGGTATAAATATCAGCCGCGGAAAGAGATCCGCCGGGGTGTCCCGCCTTGGCGTAATAGACCTCGGTCACGATGTTCTTTCGCACCTGGTTGGCCGTTTTTTTCAGTTCCCGGACGTTCATTTGGCACCTCCCTGGCCGTAGTAAGCATTTGCCCCGTGCTTCCTGTAATAGTGCTTGTCCTGCAGTTCCTGCGGCGCGGGCTGCACCTTGGGATTGATAAGCTCTGTGCGGAAGGCCATCTTGGCGACTTCTTCCAGGACCACTGCGCAGTGGACGGCGTCCTCGGGATCCTTGCCCCAGGCGAAGGGTCCGTGGTTCTTGCAGATGACCGCGGAGACCGCCTCGGGATCCTTGCCCATGCGCGCAAACTCGTCGACAATGAGTTTACCGGTGTTGAGCTCGTAAGCGTCCTCGATCTCTTCCTCGGTCAGGCACCGCAGGCAGGGCACTTCGCCGTAATAGTAGTCCGCATGGGTCGTGCCGTAGCAGGGAATGCTCCTGCCGGACTGGGCCCAGCTGGTGGCGTAGGAGGAATGCGTGTGCACAATACCTCCAATCTTATCAAACTTCTTGTAGAGCCAGGCGTGGGTGGGCGTGTCGGAGGAAGGGTTCATAGCACCCTCCACCTTATTGCCGTCAAAGTCGACGACGACCATATCCTCAGGCTTAAGATCTTCATAGGGAACGCCGCTGGGCTTGATGACAAAGACTTTCTTCTCTCTGTCGACGCCGCTTACGTTGCCCCAGGTAAATGTGACCAGACCGTACTTGGGAAGCAGCATGTTGGCCTCATAGACTTTCTTTTTCAGTTCTTCCAGCATTTAATGGCCTCCTTCTCGACTGCAAGGCACTTCTTGTAATCTTCGATGAACTTGTTGAAGCCGTCCACTTCGTTCTGCTCTGCGGTAACGGTGACCGACTTGCAGCCGTGGAATACTTTGCCATCCAGATAGTCCTCCAGGGACTCGTCTTCCTTCCAGAGCATGTAAGCGCACAGAAGCGCCATGCCGTAAGGGCCGCCTTCGCCGGCCGTCTCCATGACGGATACAGGCGTATCGATTGCCGCGGAGAGGATCCTCTGACCGACCTCCGGAGTCTTGAAGAAACCGCCGTGCCCGTAGATTTTGTCGATCGCGACTTTTTCTCTGTGCAGAATATCCATGCCGATCTTCAGGGTAGCCATCGCGGAATAGAGATGGGTCCTCATGAAGTTGGCAAGAGTGAACTTGGAGTCAGCTTTTCTCATGAACAGGAGCCGGCCTTCGTTGAGGTCTGTCACGCCCTCTCCCGAGAAGTAGTTGTAGCTGAGAAGATCGCCGCAGTCGGCGTCGCCCTTAAGGGCCGCTTCAAACAGCTTTGTATACAGCGTATTTGTATCGACCGTGAATCCGAATTCACTTAAGGACTCTCTGATCAGCTTGACCCAGGCGTTGATATCGGAGGTGCAGTTGTTACAGTGCACCATCGCGACGGGCTTGCCGGCGGGCGTTGTGACCATGTCGATCTCTCTGTGCTTTTTCAGTTTTTTGTCCGTGACGACCATGGCAAAATCGCTGGTTCCCGCGCTGACATTGCCGGTCCTTACGCGGACGGAGTCCGTTGCGACCATACCGGTCCCGGCGTCGCCTTCGCAGGGAGCGACAGGAATCCCCGCCTCAAAGTTTCCGGACGGATCAAGATACAGCGCGCCTTCCTCGGTCAGGACGCCGGCGGATTCGCCTGCCAGCTTAATCTCGGGCAGCAGGGAAAGAAGGTCAAGGCCTGTGAGCGCATCAAACTTTTTCACCATTTCTTCGTCGTAGCAGAGCTTTTCGGAATCAATGGGGAACATGCCGCTCGCTTCGCCGATTCCCATGACTCTCTCTCCGGTCAGGACAAAGTGGACATAGCCGGCCAAAGTAGTGATATAAGCGATGTCTTTCACATGCTCTTCTTTATTCAGGATCGCCTGATAAAGGTGTGCAATGGACCATCTCTGCGGAATGTTGAAGTCGAACAGTTCGCTCAGTTTCTCCGCAGCTTCCTGTGTGATCGTGTTTCTCCAGGTGCGGAATTCGCAGAGCTGCCAGTTGTCTTTGTCAAAGGGCAGATAGCCGTGCATCATGGCGGAAACGCCGATCGCCCCGGTAGTTGTCAGCACTGTGTCATACTTGTCCAGCACATCCTTCTTGAGCTCGGCAAAGCAGTCCTGCAGGCCG